>NZ_JAUBTR010000094.1:0-21801 GCF_036705045.1 Microcoleus sp. BR0-C5 | reverse complement strand
GATTTTAAATCACCCTAACCTTCCTTCAGTCTTGTCTTATGGTACTCTGGCTGCTTAAAAACTGTCCGGAGTATTGTTATTAGTACGTCCTCATATAAAGACAGAGTGGGCAGGTTTTACTATAGTAGAAGCTACTGTACAAGCACTTCGATTAATGTACGAGGTTCCCGGACCACCGGACTGGTTTGTAATACTCAGTGGAGCCGACTATCCAATTAAAACTGCAAGGCAAATATTGGATGATCTGGGTTCCAATCTATATGATGCTTATATTGAGTATGAGCCAATCACTTATGAGACTTATAAAGATGATTTAAAACCAAATATGTTATGGCTAAAAAATTCCTATAAACGATACTGTACGAAATCGTTTTCTTTTCATTTTTCTAAAAAATACTTTGCTCAACTGAATATAGAAATATGCCTAGAACATGCTTTATTAACAAAACCTTTCCTTCCTTTTTCCAAAAAGCTTGCTTGCTTTAGTGGAAGTCAATGGTTTTGTGCTAATAAAAAAGCTGCTAAGTATATTATCGATTTTCACAGTAAGAGAAATGCATTAACCTTCTACTACAGTAAGCTTAGATATACAGATGAGTCATATTTTCAAACTGTACTTGCTAATGCATCTCATCTCAAGCTCCAAAACAACCGTCGTCGCTATATTGATTGGTCAAGCGGAGGCCCTCATCCAAAGACATTGCTTATGGAAGATTTGCCAAATTTGCTTGCATCGTCTGCTCACTTCGCTCGGAAATTTGACATTGATATAGATAGCAATATTCTCGACGAACTTGATAAAATTGCATCCTAATATACCAATTCTAAATCATTATCTAGACTCTGATACAATTATATGCAATACTTGATTGAGACAAGAAAAAAATGAATAACTTACAACTGCAACAAAAAGATAGGGAAAAAGAAATAGCTTCTTGAGAATGTTTCCTGATGGACAACCTTGGTTCTTGGAAGCGGGGCTGTACTGTTCTTTTGCCCAAAAAAGTGTGCTTGCGGCGATGGCCCAAGCAGCGGGAATTTCTCTGGATACTTTTTTTGAGAGTATGCTGCAAAATGTCTTACAAGGTCGATCGGGTACAACGGTGCAACAACAAGTAATATAAATTCGGGTTGCACGGCAATGATGGTTGAGTGTTGACAGTCTAGTGATGAATTGGGAATTGGTGCAACTAAGAAGGATAACTTGCAATTTTTTAAATGGTGTGATATCATAAAACGTTCTCAAAAATAGCGCAACACTAACTATTACTGCATGGCAACGAAGCCAACGATCGCATTTACTCACCTCGGCTGCGAAAAAAATCGCATCGATACCGAACACATGATCGGCTTGCTGGCTCAAGCGGGCTATCAAGTCGATTCTAATGAAGAATTAGCCGATTACGTCGTCGTCAATACTTGCAGTTTTATCCAAGCGGCGCGAGAAGAGTCAGTCCGCACCTTGGTAGAATTGGCAGAAGCTAATAAAAAAGTAGTCATCACCGGCTGCATGGCACAGCATTTTCAGCAGGAATTGCTGGACGAATTGCCGGAAGCTGTCGCAATTGTCGGCACGGGCGACTATCATAAAATCGTCGATGTTATGCAGCAGGTGGAAAAGGGCGATCGAGTTTCCCTCGTCTCCTCAGAACCTACTTACATCGCTGACGAAACTACTCCCCGCTACCGCACGACATCGGAAGGTGTCGCTTATCTGCGAATAGCAGAAGGTTGCGACTACCGCTGTGCATTTTGCATTATCCCGCACTTGCGCGGAAATCAACGATCGCGCACGATCGAATCTATCGTCGCCGAAGCTAAGCAATTAGCATCCGAAGGGGTAAAGGAAATTATCTTAATTTCTCAAATTACCACCAACTACGGCAAAGATATTTATGGCGAACCGAAACTAGCCGAACTACTGCGCGCTTTGGGTGAAGTAGATGTGCCTTGGATTCGGATGCACTACGCCTATCCTACAGGTTTGACTCCGCAAGTTGTCGCAGCCATCCGCGAAACGCCCAACGTTTTGCCGTATTTGGATTTACCCCTGCAACACTCGCACCCGGAAATTCTGCGGGCGATGAATCGGCCTTTTCAAGCTGGGATCAATGATGCCATAGTCGATCGACTCAAAGCAGCACTTCCGGGCGCTGTGATGCGAACAACTTTTATTGTCGGCTTCCCCGGCGAAACCGACGAACACGCAGCACACTTGCTGGAATTTGTCAAGCGCCACGAATTTGATCACGTAGGAGTTTTTGTATTTTCGCCAGAAGAAGGAACCCCAGCCTTCAGCTTGCCCCAGCAAATACCTGCAGAAATAATGGAAATGCGGCGCAATTCGGTAATGGCGGCACAACAACCTATATCATTGAAGAAGAATCAAGAGTCTGTCGGTCAGGTAGTTGATGTCCTGATAGAACAAGAACAACCAGAGACAGGTGAGTTGATTGGTAGATCCGCTCGATTTTCCCCAGAAGTAGATGGACTCGTCTATGTGACAGGAGAAGCGCGACTGGGATCGATCGTATCTGTGAAAATTACTGGTGCAGATGTCTACGACCTCTACGGTCAAGTCGATTTTAGATTTTAGATTTTAGATTTTAGATTGACTGCACAGACTCATCTGGGAGCTCGATCTTTTGTCTAAAATTGTGGGATCGACCCTCCTGAGTTGACGTGGCACTGTATCCGGTGCTGGGCGGGGTCAAGTGTAAGTGTTGCTGGAACTGTCGCCTGAGACGGTGTGGCGAACAAAAACCAGACATCGGCCAAAAATGATTAGCGGATTGTGCAGCAAAAGTAACGGTTTGTACAATATTGTGCAAAGATATCTAGCAAAGGGGTTATAAACCTTTATTAGCCTCTGGCTGCAATCGACGCTCCCCCTCGGGGTGCGGTTATCTCTACAGAACGATCGGAAAATTTTAACGAATTTAATGTTTTGTTTCTGAATGTAAAGAGTTATGATAGTAACAAGCCAGAAATAAGCGGGGAGAATTTGAGATTGCTTCGCCGTCCGCCCTACACCACAACGGTATCCCGAAAGAGTGTTGAGATGGATAGGCGGTAACGGTCGCTGCATCCCCTGCTCAATCCCGCAGGCGACGGATTGCGGGATAGCGCCTGAACCAATAAACCTGTTACTACTATGTAGTGAAGTGGGGCTGGTCATGATCCTCACTATAAAATGCCTAAGAGGGAAAGCTTGCAAGTACCTCAAAGGAAGTCCAATGTCCTGTTTTAAGAATGTTGGAAGCCTATAACCCGACCCCTGGCGGTTGGTATCGGTGATGTCACAAAATCAAAGACGGCTGTCGAATTGGTAAATTTAGTCACCATCGACGGAGCTGCCCTATACTCGATTGCTATTTAAGAAGGTGCGCGCAGGCGCAGCACCATAAAGAACTCTTATGAGTTCCTGCCGCCGAGCAGAAATCCGCATCCGAGTTGGGCAACTTAGAAGGCTAAGACTCGTTATTAGGAGCATTAATGAATTTATTGTTTGAAGGCTTAGGTCTTTCGGAAGAACTCGTTCTCCATCTGGAAACACTAGGCTTTACAGAACCTACTCCCATCCAAGTACAAGCAATTCCGCACCTGTTAGCAGGTCGCGACGTTGTGGGTCAAGCCCAAACAGGGACAGGCAAAACGGCAGCATTCTCGTTGCCCATCTTGGAGCGGATTGATTTAGATGTAACTGCGGTGCAAGCACTGGTGCTGACGCCGACTCGCGAATTGGCGATGCAAGTAACTGAAGCCATCCGTGATTTGAGCGGCATCAGCAGCGACGGCCCGGTAAAAGTTGGTCGCTCTCTGCAAGTTCTGACAGTGTACGGCGGTCAATCGATCGATCGTCAAATGCAGCGTTTGAAGCGCGGCGTTCACATCGTTGTCGGTACACCCGGACGCATATTGGATATGCTCAGCCGCGGCAGCCTGAAACTAGACAAGGTACAATGGCTGGTTTTGGATGAAGCTGACGAAATGCTGAGCATGGGCTTTATCCAAGATGTGGAAAAAATCTTGGATGCTGCACCAAAAGAACGTCAAACGGCATTTTTCTCGGCGACGATGGAAGCTTCCATTCGGAAATTGGTGGCGCGGCATTTGCGTAACCCAGTCAACGTCACCGTAGAACAGCCAAAAGCAACGCCGAAGCGCATCAGCCAAGGCGTGTACATGATTCCCCGCGGCTGGTCGAAGGCAAGAGCCCTACAGCCAATTTTAGAAATGGAAGACCCGGAATCTGCACTGATTTTTGTGCGGACTCGGCAGTCGGCGGCAGAACTCACGAGCCAACTGCAAGCAGCAGGTCACAGCGTTGATGAGTATCACGGTAATTTGAATCAGGCACAACGGGAACGTTTGCTGCATCGGTTCCGCCAATGTCAGGTGCGCTGGGTAGTGGCGACTGATATTGCGGCGCGGGGTTTGGACGTGGATCACTTGACTCACGTGATTAACTACGATTTGCCCGACAGTGTGGAAAGTTACGTTCACCGGATCGGACGCACGGGCCGGGCTGGTCGCGAAGGAACGGCGATTACGCTGATTCAACCGGTCGATCGCCGCAAACTGCGCTTGATTGAACGCCACGTGCGATCGAGCTTGACGGTGCGAAACATTCCGACACGGGCGCAAATTGAAGCTCGTCAGTTGGAAAAGATGCAGGGTAAAGTTCGTGAAGCTTTGGCTGGCGAACGGATGGCATCTTTCTTGCCTCTGGTGTCTCAGTTATCCGAGGAGTACGACTCCCACGCGATCGCCGCTGCTGCTTTGCAAATGGCTTTCGATCAAAGCCGTCCTGCTTGGATGGGCGCGGATTACGCTCAACAAGAAGATCCCCCGATTGGTGGAGAAAACAGCGTCAAGCCAATCTTGATCAAAAAGCGGGCTAAGACTGGTGAGGCGACTTTTTCTGGAGCACCGAGTGCTCCTGTTCCCCAGAACCGCTAATTGGTAGGGTGCACAATGTGCACCTTATTTAGAATTATTGTAGAGATGCGATCGATCGCACCTCTACTTTTTTTATGGGTGTGATCCCAAATCCGAGCTCCCTCGCCGGTTGAAACCGCGAACAAACTTTCGTCCACTCCTAGCGGACTGAGAATTGGATAAGTAAAGATGGAAGTTAGCGATCGGACAATTGCTGTAACAAATTCTACGCTGAGAACGTTAATAGATGAATGGGGTACTGAGTGTAAAAATGTGATTACTTTAATCCATCAGCTTCAGTTACCTGATTTGAGCGATCGACAAAAAGGTGAAATTCTCGCAGAGTTCCTTCCTCTCTGCAATTCATCTGAACGTTCACTGCGGAGAGGATTTTCAGACGCTAGTTGCTGAGGAAAGGGCAAAATTGTCGGATGATGATGAAGAGGATTAAGGAGACGCGGGCGATTCCCTACGGGATAGCTACGCTTCACGCACATCAGGAAAAAGCCCTCCCGTAAACTCACAGAAAGGCTAAAAATCCTCATAAATAAGGAATAAAGTCATTACTACAAACTTGTGAACCCGGACTTTTGCACAGTTGTTTAATATTTCAGTTTAGCTGCGTGCTCACAATAATTTTTTGTACGCGATCGCCCTTAATTTCCATAATCAAATTAGAAGCCTTTTGGTCATTGCTGTAAGTCAACCGAGTCACTGCACCCTGCACAGATTGCGACCCGTAACCGTAAGTTTTAATGACTTTTTGGCTGTTATCTCCTAGCTTCACACCATCAATTGTCAGAAACTTAGGATTGCTAGTAGAAATTAAATAAACTTTTCCCTCCCATGCGGCTACCGTCAATCCTGAGTAGGTTAGCGTGCGAATCTTGCCACCGAGCCCAGATCCAGCAGATTTAGTTTCGTCGCGCTGCGGTTTTCCCAACTTACGTTTTGCCTCTTCTACAGACATCCCCAACCGAACGCCGCCAATCCCCAGGCTCGAATAGTTCAGCGCCGCTGGCTTTTGTGTCGCGCTGAGCATTCTTTCTAGAGTCACAACAGTTTGATTCATAGCGGGAACAGGGCGAACTAAAGCAGCAAATCCTAAGCTCGAAATTGCTAGATTCATCATGATGCCAGCGACGGCTGTTGTCACAAACATTTTTACCATTTTTTTATAGCTTTATTTGGCAATGTATTCGTGCGATCGCCCGCTAGATCCGGATTGATACTAATAGGACTTACACAAACACTCCGGGAGGCAGTGCGATTCTTTGAAACCGGATTTTTTTTACCAAAACTACACAAAGAAACCCGGTTTTTACCCTAAATTTTAGGCTTAACAGTGAGGTATTCAGCAAGAAACCGGGTTTCTAGCGCAACCTAGGTAAGTCCTGACTAATATTTTTTAAGCTTTGAAAACCGCCAATTTCGGGCGAACCGAATTTGCTCCCGTACAAGCTTGCGTCCGCCTGCGAGGACTAAAAGAAAGAATAAAGGAGGTAAATCAACGGAAATTGCTGTGATATCCTAACAAAAGCCATATCTCGATAAAATTAGCAATTTAGATGACCGCAACAGATTCTACTAAACACCAAAAATCCAAAGCCCTCAAACCGGGTAGCCGCCGCCCCGCTAAAGAACTTTGCAGCGAGTGCGGTTTGTGCGATACATATTACATCCATTATGTCAAGGAATCTTGTGCTTTCTTAACACAGCATATCGCGGAATTAGAAGAAGAGATTCACGGGCGATCGCGCAATCTCGACAATCCCGACGATTGGTATTTCGGAGTCAGTCAAAACATGATGGCGGCTAAGAAAAAAGAGCCGATCGAGGGCGCTCAGTGGACGGGAATCGTCAGCACAATTGCCATTGAAATGCTCGAAAAAGGAATTGTAGAAGGCGTTGTTTGCGTACAAAATACTAAGGAAGACCGCTTTCAGCCGATGCCGATTATTGCGAGAAATCGCGAAGAAATTCTGGCAGCAAAAGTCAACAAACCAACTCTCTCTCCCAATCTTTCAGTATTAGAACAAATCGAAAAATCTGGGATGAAGCGGCTGTTAGTAATTGGCGTCGGCTGTCAAATTCAAGCCTTGCGAACAGTCGAGAAAAAACTCGGTTTAGAAAAGCTCTACGTTTTGGGAACTCCTTGCGTGGATAATGTCAGCCGTGCAGGCTTGCAAAAATTCCTAGATACGACTAGCCGTTCTCCCGAAACCGTTGTATCTTACGAGTTTATGCAAGATTTTAACGTTCACTTCAAACACGAAGATGGTTCGGAAGAAAAAGTGCCGTTTTTTGGATTGAATACTAAGGAGTTGAAAGATGTTTTCGCTCCTTCTTGTTTGAGCTGTTTTGATTATGTCAATTCTTTAGCAGATTTAGTTGTGGGCTACATGGGCGCACCTTTTGGCTGGCAGTGGATTGTAGTGCGAAATGACACCGGCCAAGAGATGTTAGATTTGGTAACGGATCAGCTAAATACTCAGCCGGTGATGTCTCAGGGAAACCGAAAAGAAGCCGTTCAGCAAAGTATTCCGGCTTATGAAAAAGGGGTGACTTTGCCAATGTGGGCGGCGAAGTTAATGGGAGTTTTTATTGAGAGAATTGGGCCGAAGGGTTTGGAATATGCTCGGTTTTCAATTGATTCTCATTTTACTCGCAATTATCTGTACGTGAAGCGGAATTATCCTGAGAAATTAGAGGCTCATGTGCCGGAGTATGCTAAGCGGATTGTGGGACAGTATAAGTTGCCAGAGTAATAGGTATTTTGTAGGGGCATGGCATTGCCGTGTCCTTGTTGTATACAGTTGCTGAAAATTAGAGGGACAAGATTATGACACTTATGGTTGCACAGAAACAGATGAATTTACAAAAGTCGATCGTAGTTACTTGTTGTGCGATCGTCCTAGCATTATCTGGAAGTGGACTATCTGCGAAAGCCGCCGATCCGCGATCGGGAAACAGTAGACGAACATTTGCCGATTGGTGTCGCCAAAAAGCTGATTTGAGTCCTGAAGCTAAACATACTGTTGAGGTGCTGTTGCAGAAAGCTGAAACTACTGAGTGCGATGCGGCTAATCTGAAACTTTCGAGTCTCGCACACCTCGACCTCCGAAACAATAACATCAGCGAAATCAAACCGCTACAATCCTTGACTAACCTGAATTGGCTCGTCCTCATCGACAATCAAATCAGCGACATCAAACCGCTACAATCCTTGACTAACCTGAATTTTCTCGTCCTCATCGACAATCAAATCAGCGACATCAAACCGCTACAATCCTTGACTAACCTGACTGCGCTCTTCCTCGACAACAATCGAATCAGCGACATCAAACCGCTAGAATCCTTGACTAACCTGACCAATCTCTTCCTCCACAACAATCGAATCAGCGACATCAAACCGCTACAATCCTTGACTAACCTGACACATCTCGGCCTTAGCGACAATCAAATCAGCGACATCAAACCGCTAGAATCCTTGAATAACCTGACTTTTCTCCTCCTCATCAACAATCAAATCAGCGACATCAAACCGCTACAATCCTTGACTAACCTGACTTCGCTCAGCCTCGAAAAAAATCTTCTGGGCGACATCAAACCGCTCGAATCTTTGACTAAACTGACCGCTCTCTACCTCAGCGGAAATCCGATCGCTCCCAAAACTTGCCCGCTCAAACCAGAGTCTATCTGTAAGTGGAAACCACTACCTAGAATAAAATTTTACCACTTAGGAAATTAGAGGTACAAGATTATGACACTTATAGTTGCACAGAAACACATGAAGTTACCAAAGTCGATCGCACTTACTTGTTGTGTGCTTCTAGCATTATCTGGAAATGGAGTGTCGGCGAAAGCAGCAGAAGTGCGATCGGGAAACAAAACATTTGCTGAATGGTGTCGCGAAAAAGATTCTTTGACTCCAGAAGCTAAACATACAGTTGAGGTGCTGTTGAAGGAAGCAGAAACTACTGAGTGCGATGCGGCTAATCAGAAACTTTCGAGTCTCACCGCACTCTTCCTCTGGGGTAATCAAATCAGCGACATCAAACCTTTAGAATCTTTGACTAACCTGATTACACTCCACATTAGTAACAATCAAATCAGTGACATCAAACCGCTAGCATCTTTGCCTAACCTGATTACACTATCCGTCGGCAACAATCAAATCAGCGACATCACACCGCTAGCATCCTTGACTAACCTGACTACTCTCCAACTCAACAACAATCAAATCAGCGACATCAAACCGCTGGCATCTTGGACTAACCTGACTTGGTTAGACATCAGCAACAATCAAATTAGTGACATCAAACCGCTAGCATCCTTGACTAACCTGACTTGGTTAGACCTCAACAATAATAAAATCAGCGACATCAAACCATTGCTATCTTTGACTAAACTGGCTGCGATCAATCTCGAAAACAATCACATCAATGACATCAAACCATTGCAATCCTTAACTAACCTGACTTGGTTACAACTCAGCGGAAATCCGATCGCCCCCAAAACTTGCCCACTCAAACCAGAGTCTATCTGTAAGTGGGAACCACAAGCTCAACCATAAAACTTTACAGTGACGTTCGATCGCACTTAAATATTTATGTTACGAAGGATAAATTTGCTATTCCTGAGAAAAACCTGATCGCCCTTATTGACTAAAAGCGATCGCACCTCCCTTCCTACAAATCAGCAGCGTGCTGCTTCAATTCATCCAAAGAAACGTATTCCAAAGTCAGGGCGTGAGTCGCACCCAAAACCACAAGGGGCGCACATCCCGCATCCATTGCTTCCTTCCAGCGAGAAGCGCACAAACACCAGCAATCCCCAGGCTTCAAACCGGGGAAATTAAATTCGGGAACCGGAGTGCTCAAATCATTTCCATTCGACTTAGTGAATTGCAAAAACTCTTCTGTCAGTTGAGCACAAACAGTGTGAGCCCCAAAGTCGCCACCACCTGTATTGCATTTGCCGTCCCGATAATAGCCCGTCATGGGCGACGTGCAGCAAATCTCTAACTTTCCGCCCAGCACATTTGTAGCTTCCGTCACCATCGCAACTCCTGAGTAAAACTCTTCGATCTAATTTTACACAACTCGTTGTTTATATATTTTTTTCCATGACAAAGTTGATTAATTTTTGTCCTCTGCATTCTACTTCTTGTTTTCTAATCACAATAAATCCCTGGCTTTCAAAAAAAGGTCGCGCTGTAATGCTGGCTTCGGCAAATAACTTGTTAATTCCTAAGTCTTGGGCTTTTGACTCAATTTGTTTTAAAATTAGCCAGCCGACTCCTTGCCTTTGAAAATGTTGATGACAGAAAAAGCAATCGATATGGCCGCTTGCTTCTAATTCCCCAAAACCTGCAATTTTATCACCCTCTTCTGCTACGAAAGTAAATTTACTGCTTAAACTTTTAGTCCAACTTTCGATATCCATATCTGCTGGCGCCCAAGCATCTACTTGTGCTTGTGTGTAATCGCGGATGTTTACTTCGTGTATGGTGTCGTAAAACAGTTGTACAATTTGTTGGGTATCACCGATTTCGTAGGTTCGTACTCTCATAAATTATCTCACTGCGATCGCTTCTTTAATATTAATTTGAGATTTTTAACCGCAGATGAACGCGGATGGATGTTGGCTTCTACCATTTTGTCTCATTTCTTGCAGGGCGATCAACCAAAATTTCTCGCCCACCCCTTGACAAACTCTACGACTCTGTGTTCTATTAAATATAACGACTGTTCGATATATATCAATCCTGCCCGCTGACCCAAAAAAATCAATTTTGTAGTGATTGATACTATATCGCACGTTCGATATAGAATTATCAGACCAATAAATTTTAGACTTTAGATAATCTAAAATCTAAAATCTATTCACCCATGCCAAAAATAGTTGACCGCGATCGATACCGTAAAGAACTACTAAACAAATGCTTTGACATATTTGCCGAAAAAGGTTACTCATCAGTAACTATGCGGGAAATTGGGTCAGAAATCGGAGTTTCTACAGGAACCCTTTATCACTACTTCCCGAGTAAAGAAAGTTTGTTCGAGCAGTTAATTGAATACTTGAGCTATGAAGATACAAAAGAAGAAGCAATTGCCGAACTGGGAAATCCGCCAACTTTAGCAGAAAAAGTTGAAAAACTGATGGATTACTTCAGCAAAAATGAAGATTACATCCTGAAAAGTCTGTTAATGACATTTGAGTTTTGCCAACAAAAAACTCGTCAAGAGATTGACAGCAATCAAGCACTTCAGGAATCGGGAAAGCGTTACGAAGAGGCAGTCAGTTGCTACTTAGGTATCTCCGATCCAGCAATCGCTAGATTTATCATCTGTTATGGTGACGGTTTGCTGGTAAGAAGGTTTTATCAAGGTGAAAGAATATCTGTTGCAGAACAATGGACTTTATTAAAAGAGATGTTGCTCGCTTATTTAGACAAAAATAGCTGCAAGTAGAGGACAAGTATGAATTTTCAATCTTGGATAGAACCTAAAAATAGATTAGTAATCGGAATGGCAATTGCTGCCAGCATCATTACCAGCGGTACAGCTTTTTACGGGATTTCTCAGTTTGCACCGTTGACTAAAAATACTGAACCTTTGCGTGCGGAAATACCACCACCGAAGAAAATAACGGCATTAGGAAGATTGGAACCGCAAGGAGAAGTGGTTCGCTTGGGAGTATCGCAGAGTTTAGATGGCGATCGCATTTCCCAGCTTTTAGTCAAAGAGGGCGATCGAGTCAAAGCAGGACAACTAATCGCGATTTTGGATGCGCGCGATCGGCTGCAATCTGTTTTAGATGAAACTCAAGAGAAAGTCAAAGTTGCTAGAGCCCGTTTAGCACAAGTAAAAGCTGGTGCAAAGTCGGGAGAACTTGCTGCACAATCTGCCACAATTGGCAAGCTAGAAGCGGAACTGCAAGGCAACAAAGCTGCACAACAAGCAACAGTCGATCGCCTGCAAGCACAATGGCAAGGCGACAGAAGCGCACAGCAGGCAACTATCAGCCGAATCACGGCCCAGTGGCAAGGGGAGAGGAAAGCACAACAGGCAACAATTAGCCGAATAGCGGCACAATGGCAAGGAGAAAAAACTGCACAAATAGCAGCGATCGACAAATTGCAAGCCGAGTTTAATAATGCTAAAGCTGAAGATTTCCGACATCAGCAACTCGCGGGTGAAGGTGCAATTTCTAAATCCGTAAGAGATACTAAGCGGCTGGCATTAGAAACAAGCAGCCAGCAAATTAAAGAAGCACAAGCTAATCTCAGCCGAATTAATAATACGGCAAAGCAGCAACTTGAAGAAGCGCAAGCAAACCTCGATCGCATTAACAATACAGCCAAACAGCAAATTAACGAAGCAGAAGCAAACCTAACTCGCATTAACAGTACATCAATTCAGCAGCTTAATGAAGCTCAAGCAATACTCAAACGCATTCAAGAAACTGGCATCGAACAACTAGAAGAAGCGAAATCAACTCTTGACAAAATAGCCGAAGTGCGCCCCGTAGATGTGCAAGCAGCCGAAGCTGAGATCGAAAGTGCGATCGCCCAAGTGAAGCGCGCCCAAACCGAGTTAAATCAAGCTTCCATCCGCACGCCCAATGCTGGAAAAATCCTGAAACTTCATACTCGCGCTGGTGAAAAAATTAGCGATGACGGCATTGCAGACTTAGGAAAAACTGACCAAATGGTAGTCGTTGCGGAAATTTATCAAACCGACATCAGCAAAATTAAGCTAGGACAAAAAGCAGCGGTTATTAGCCAAGCATTCTCAGGAGAGTTGCAGGGAACTGTCAAAGAGATTGGGTTAAAAGTAAGCAAACAAAATGTGTTTAGCAATCAACCGGGAGAAAACTTGGACAGCCGAGTAGTGGAAGTAAAAATTCACCTTAATCCTGAAGCTAGCAAACAAGTTGCGGGATTGACCAATTTGCAGGTACAAGTAGCAATTAAACAAAACTAAAGTCTTTACTAAAAACCTTGGAGGATTGAAAGTTATGGCAGAATTTGGCCCCGATCCGAACCGACCTTATCCGATGGCCGACCAGCGCAGGGTTTGCTTTATCAAAAACTTCATAAAATCCCCCAATATTATCGCCGGCGATTACTCATATTATGACGATCCAATCGACCCAGAAAACTTTGAGAAAAATGTACTTTACAATTACGGCAGTGACAAATTAATTATTGGTAAATTTTGTGCGATCGCCACCAACGTCAAATTTATCATGAACGGTGCAAATCACAAACTAGACGGCATTTCTACCTATCCATTTCCTGCCTTTGGCAACGGCTGGGAAACTGCAATGAATCTCTTAATCGAACTGCCAAGTAAAGGCGATACCGTCATCGGAAATGATGTTTGGATCGGCTATGAATCGGTGATTATGCCGGGAGTCAAAATCGGCGACGGTGCAATCGTGGCTGCCAAAACAGTTGTAGTAAAAGATGTTCCCCCTTACACCGTTGTCGGTGGAAACCCCGCACGTTCAATCAGACAGCGTTTCAGCGATGCTGAAGTTGCACAACTATTAGAAATTAGGTGGTGGGATTGGGAAATTGACAAGATTTCTCGCAACATTAACTTAATTATGCAATCTGATATTAAAGCGCTCAGTAATGCTGAGTAAACTCGAAAATATAGCGATTTAAAATTAACAACCTGGAGGTTTTCCAATGCTTCAAATTGCATACTTAGTTCTCTGTATTCTGGGCACTGCTTTACCCTATTCCCAGTTTGTCCCGTTTCTCTTAGAAAAAGGGTTGAATATTAACGCTTTCTTCGGACAATTGTTTGCAAATCAAATATCCGGCTTTTTTGGTATGGATGTAATCGTCTCTGCCGTGGTTTTTTTGTTTTTTGTATTTAGCGAAGGTTCGCGTCTGAGAATGAAAAACTTGTGGATTTATATTGCCACTTTACTGGTTGGTGTTTCCCTGGGTTTGCCTTTATTTCTCCTAATGCGGCAACGCAAACTTGAAGAAACAGCTTTAAATAACCAACAATAAGCTGAGGCGCATCTAAATTTGACAATCAAATTCGAGGAAATTCTTGTGGGGTGGGCTTCCCGCCCGCCCAAAAATACAATTTAGATGCGTAACAGCTTAAATTCCCAATTCCCAATTCCCAATTCCCAAAATTTATGTTTCGCAAAACACCCCTTGCATGGTTGCAAGTAACTAGAGAAAAAACCCGCCTCGCTGTTGCTATTGCAGGAATTGCCTTTGCAGATATTCTGATTTTTGTGCAACTGGGATTTCAAGATGCACTATTCGATTCTGCCGTTAAGCCGCACCAAAGTTTACAGACAGATTTAGTTTTAATCAATCCTCAATTTGAAACTTTTGCTGCGGTAAAAGATTTCAACCGAGAGCGACTTTACCAAGCACAAGGAGTGGAAGGAGTAAAATCAGTCACTTCCTTATATATTGGTATGGGAGAGTGGCGAAATCCCACAACCCGCACTACTAGATCGATTTTAATTTTTGGCATCGACCCCGGAAACATAACATTTAATCTGCCTGATGTCAATCAAAATTTGCCTCAAATTCAAATGTTTAATCATGTCTTATTTGACCAATCCTCTCGACCTGAATACGGCGAGATTGCCAAGATTTTTCACAAACAATCTACCCTCGAAACTGAACTCAATAAACGCAATGTTCAAGTAGGAGGAGTCTTTACTCTCGGTACTTCCTTCGTGGCTGACGGCAATGTCATTGCCAGCGATTCTACATTCATGAACTTATTTCCCGATCGCACACCAGATCAAGTTGATGTCGGCTTAATCAACCTACAACCCGATGCCGATATCAAAAAAACCCAGTCAATGCTCAAAGCTATATTGCCCGATGATGTCAAAGTTTTAACCCTAGCAGAATTTGCAGAAATTGAAAAAGGTTATTGGGCAAATGCTACTCCGATCGGCTTTATTTTCGGATTCGGTACAATTATCGGATTCGTTGTTGGTCTGATTATTGTTTACCAAATTCTTTACTCGGACGTTTCCGATCACTTAGCGGAATATGCGACTTTAAAAGCAATGGGATATAGCGATCGCTATTTAGTCGGAGTCTTAGTTCAGGAAGCTCTGCTATTAGCTGTCTTGGGCTTTATGCCGGGAATTGTTTTGGCTAACGGGCTGTATTCCTTAGCGCAATCTGCAACATTGCTGCCAATTGCGATGACGGCAAATCGAGCGACTGTTGTCTTGGGTTTGACGATCGTGATGTGTACTGGTTCTGGGGCACTTGCCCTCCGCAAATTGCAATCGGCCGATCCGGCAGACATTTTCTAGAACCGAACAAAACACCTGCATTAATTAGACCTATTGCATTCCCAAACTCTCCAATCAGGAAATTATCTGCGTTGCATCGTCGGTTGCATCTGCCTTTTATCTGCGGTTCCTTTATCAATCAAATATCTATGCAATTGCTCGTCTATTGTGGCACGGGCGTCTCGCCTGTGATACTAAAGCCGGGTAAAAAAACCTTTGATAAAACTAGGCCGTTGAAACCTATCCTACACAAACGAAGTTCGCCTCCGAGGCTTAAAGAATAAGCGCTAAAAAACATCACAAAAAAATCATCATGCAAACCCTAAACTCTCCCGCAAACTTCGACAAAACAATCACAGCTAAGCCAGTAATTTCAGTCCAAAACCTTAATCATTACTTCGGTCAAGGCTCCCTCAAAAAACAAGCTTTATTTGAGATTAATCTCGATATCAACCCCGGAGAAATAGTCATTATGACGGGGCCCTCTGGTTCCGGCAAAACAACTTTATTGACAATGTTAGGCGGGCTGCGTTCTGCTCAAGAAGGCAGTCTCAATATTCTTGGGCAGGAAATACGCGGAGCGACCAAAACTCAGTTAACTAAGCTGAGAAAGCAAATTGGTTATATTTTTCAAGCACATAACTTGATGACATTCTTGACGGCTAAGCAAAATGTGCGGATGTCTTTGGAACTGCACACAGAAATGCTAAATCAGAATATGGATGCTTTGTCAATAGCAATGTTGGAAGCTGTTGGTTTGGGGGAGCGGGTGAATTATTATCCGGAAAATTTGTCGGGAGGACAGAAACAAAGGGTGGCGATCGCCCGCGCGTTAGTCAGTCGCCCTAAAATAGTTTTAGCGGACGAACCTACGGCGGCTTTAGATAAACAATCCGGGCGAGATGTTGTGGAAATCATGCAGAAACTAGCAAAGGAACAAGGTTGCACGATTTTGCTAGTAACGCACGACAACCGTATTCTCGATATTGCCGATCGAATTATCTACATGGAAGACGGCCGATTAGTCACAAATCTAGCCGATCGATCTTAGTCAAATCTTCACTAAACCTCTTGCAAAAGTCCTTTTCATCAAATTTTGGGATGGGCATCTTGCCCGTCCTAATTATTTTTGCAAGATGTTCACGACTTAGCCGGGCCCACAGCCTCGATCGCATCCTCCAGGGCGATCGATATATGAGTCCAATGAGTTCCCCCCTGACAAAAAGCCACGTAAGGCTCCCGCAGAGGCCCGTCAGCCGAAAACTCCGACGTACTCCCATCAATAAAAGTACCCCCAGCCATCACCAATTGACTTTCATACCCGTGCATCGGAGCCGGCACCGGATCTAAATAGGAACCGACGGGGGAATTTTGCTGAACCGCGCGACAAAAAGCAATTAACTTATCAGCAGAACCGAATTCGATCGCCTGAATCACATCTCGTCTTCTAGCCAAAGGCATAGGATTCACTCGATAACCCAACTTATAAAAAACATAAGCCGTCAAATGATTGCCCTTCATCGCCTCCCCCACACAACCAGGAGCCATAAACAAACCCTGAAACAGCAACCGATTCAAATCAAAAGTTGCGCCGCCGCTGCTGCCAATTCCTGGCGCCGTCAAGCGACAAGTTGCCGCCTCCACTAGATCCGCCCTGCCGGCAACGTAGCCTCCAGCAGGGACGATCGTACCCCCCGGATTTTTGATTAAAGAACCAGCCATCAGATCCGCACCCACCGCAGTAGGTTCGCAATCATCAACAAACTCCCCGTAACAATTATCAACAAAGCAAATTGTGCTAGGATTCTGATGTTTGACTATGGCGACGATTTTTTCAATCTCAGAAATAGACAAACTCGACCGCCAAGAATAGCCGCAAGAGCGCTGGATAAAAACCAGGCGAGTCTTTGCTGAAATAGTAGAGCTCAATGCCTGCCAATCCAAACTTCCTTCGCGAGTTAGAGGCAACTGACGGTAACTAATGCCAAACTCAAGCAGTGAACCTTGACCTTGCCCCCGCAAGCCGATCACTTCTTCTAAAGTATCGTAGGGAGAACCAGCCACTGCCAACATTTCGTCACCAGGACGCAGGATGCCAAAAAGAGCACAGGCGATCGCGTGAGTACCTGAAACAAACTGTACCCGGACAGCCGCGGCCTCTGCCCCTACCACTTCGGCAAATAACCCGTCCAAAGTCTCTCGACCCAAATCATCGTGGCCGTAACCCGTAACCCCTGCAAAATGGTGGACTCCAACCCGGTGGCTGCGAAAAGCTTTTAAGACTCGTTGAAGATTTTGCTTGACTGTAGTGTCAATACCAGAAAAAATCTGAAAGAGTGCCTGTTCTGCTTCCTGTAGCCGTGAAACGCTATTCATCTATACCTCGCTCACCCTTTGCGTGCGCGCTGTTCATTATGGCGTAGATGCGGCCCCTAGTTTGTAAACATAATATATTCATGACGATTGCAACTTCCAAAAAAACTTCTCCTGATTGGCCTGTCGTAGGCTTTATGGCCTTTCTGCACATCGGTGCTTTATTTGCCTTGCTGCCGGGTAATTTTAGCTGGTCTGCGGTCGGGCTAGCAGTCTTCCTGCATTGGGTAACAGGTGGTTTAGGAATTACTCTGGGATTTCACCGCCTCGTCACCCACCGCAGTTTTCAAACACCGAAATGGCTAGAGTATTTTCTAGTTATTTGCGGTACCCTTTCCTGTGAAGGTGGCCCGATCGACTGGGTAGGAATGCACCGGTTACACCACATACATTCCGACACCGAAACAGATCCCCACGATTCCAATCAAGGCTTCTGGTGGAGCCACATGGGTTGGATGCTCTCGGATCTCCCGATCAGAGTTGAAATCCCCCGCTTTACTAAAGACATCGGCGACGACCCAGTATACAAGTTTCTCCAAGCATATTTTATACCCATCCAAGTTGTCTTCGGTGTGTTGCTTTATTTATTAGGCGGCTGGTCTTTCGTGGTTTGGGGCGTGTTTCTGCGGATTGTGGTGGTGTTCCACTGCACTTGGCTGGTTAACAGCGCTACCCACAAATTCGGCTACCGCACCTACGAGTCGGGCGATCGATCTACCAACTGCTGGTGGGTGGCTCTGCTCACCTACGGCGAAGGCTGGCACAACAACCACCACGCCTTTCAATACTCGGCTCGCCACGGTCTTCAATGGTGGGAAATCGACTTCACCTGGATGACAATTCAATTGCTGCAATCGCTGGGTTTGGCAACCAAAGTGAAATTAGCAGAAAAATAGCATGGGCAATGAGTCATGGGTTGTCGGTCATCAGTTCTGGACTAATGGCTCGTGACCAATGCCTCATCCTGTTTTTGCGATCGGTATAGGTTGGGTTGAACACTGATCGAGTCTTCGGGTGCGATCGACCCAACCAAAACCAGAATGAGTTATAATATAATTGGGAACAAAAAATTTTGTTTGGCAGCCAAATTTTTTATTTTCAAAATACAACCGTAAATCTTTTTCAATCCTAATCCCAAATCTATCATTGATTCTTTATTAGTTTGGGCAAGTGTGCAGCAAAAAAGTTCACTGCTCAATCCCAACTATTATGCGTGAATCTAGCTCGGCATCTCATCAGAAATCAAAAAGAGAATGACAATTGCAACGCAAGAAAAACTCCAATACAATTGGAAGCACGTTATTAGTTTAGCAGGACTTCATATCGGCGCTTTGTTCGCACTGCTACCCAGTAACTTCAATTGGACAGCAGTTGGTTTAACAGTATTTATGCACTGGATAACCGGCGGTTTGGGAATAACTCTCGGATGGCATCGTATGCTCACCCACCGCAGTTTTCAGACACCAAAATTCGTAGAATACTTTCTAGCATTTTGCGGAGCCCTTGCCTGTCAAGGAGGAATAATTGATTGGGTTGGGCTGCACCGATTGCACCACACCCACTCTGACCAAAATGCGCTCGACCCTCACAATGCCCAAAAGGGTTTTTGGTGGAGTCACCTCGGCTGGATGCTATATAAAGGTCCAGCTCACGCTGAAATTCCCCGCTGCACAAAAGACATTTCAAGCGACCCGTTTTATCAATTTTTGCAAAATTACTTTCTGCCAATTCAAATCGCCTTTGGCGTCTTGCTTTACTTAGCAGCAGGCTGGCCTTTTGTAGTTTGGGTAATTTTTGTCCGCTTAGTTTTCGTGTATCACTGCACCTGGTTTGTTAACAGCGCCACTCACAAATTTGGCTACCGCACCCACGAAACAAAGGATAGTTCTACTAACTGTTGGTGGGTGGCTGTCCTGACTTATGGCGAAGGCTGGCACAACAACCACCATGCTTATCAATACTCTGCGCGTCACGGCATGGAATGGTGGGAAATTGACTTCACTTGGATGACAATTCAAGTCTTGGAAGCACTAGGTTTGGCTACTAAGGTGAAATTACCAGCCAAGTAGCAGCATGGGGCATGGGGCATGGGGCATGGGGCATTGGGCATGGGGCATGGGGCATTGGGCATTGGTAACAACTCACAAATAACCAACTGTCAACTGCCAACTGTCAACTGCCAACTGCCCACTGTCAACTGCCAACTGCCCACATCCTAATGAGTCCGTTTTTGCTCGCCCCGGCCGCGCAAATATTCCGCTAAAAACGCCAATCCTCCCGAACCTACTATCAACAGCACGCTGAGAGCATTAATATCCGGTTTTACCCCAGTCCGAATCCGGCTAAAAATTTCCATCGGCAGAGTTGTAGTCCCGCTACCTGCGGTAAAACTCGCAATCAAAAAATCGTCCATGCTGAGGACAAAAGACAGCAGACAACCCGAAACAATTCCGGGTATTAATTGAGGTAGCAAAACCTGAATAAAAGCTTCAACAGGCGTTGCACCCAAATCCAAGGCAGCCTCTTCTAAATACGGGTTTAAATCGGCCAATCTAGTAGAAACAGCTAGGGCGATGTAAGCCAGACAAAACACAATGTGAGCGGCGACAATTGTCCACAAACTCAGAGGAATAGCCAGCGCTGCTAAAAATACCAGAGTAGCAACTGCGGTAGCAATATCTGGAATAATAATCGGCAAGTAGGAGACTCCCTGATATAAACTCTTACCTGGAAAGCGGTAGCGGGCTAAACCAACTGCCATCAAAGTGCCGAGTACAGCCGAGATTGCAACTGCACAAACAGCCACTGTTAAACTGTTTCTCAGGGCAATTAAAATCCGCGTATCGCTAAATAATTTAACGTACCAATCTAAAGTAAATCCTTCCCAACCTGCGCTAAAACGCGATTTGTTAAAGCTGTAAAAGGTGAGTACCAGGATAGGCAGGTACATATAAAAAAACATCACAACGGCAAATATTACCTGCCAAGAAACCTTAAATTTAGGTTTTAAGTACATATCGGGTTGTATTTCCTCCTGTGGATTTTCGGGGGTATTTTCCATTTCTCGGTAATCGGTAATTGGTAATTAATTGGTAATTGGTAATAGGTTAGGATTGTTTTCTTCCTTCTTCCTTCTTCCTTCTTCCTTCTTCCTTCACCCTCCTAAATTGCATTACGATCGCCATATTTGAGCAAAAGGGCAATTCCGATACTCACTGCAAAGATTAATACCATACTCAGAGCCGAACCCAGACCCCAATTTTGAGTCGCCCCCAAAAATTGATTGTAAATTAAACGAGCCGCCGTCATGCTCGAAGCTCCACCGAGCAACTCTGGATCGACAAAATCGCCCAAACAGCTAATAAATACTAGCAAAGAACCCGCAGCAATTCCCGGCATCGTCTGAGGTACTGTCACTTTCCAGAAAGTTTCCACTGGATTCGCGCCCAAATCCTGAGATGCTTCTAGCAACCTGCGGTCTAACTTTTCCAAAGAAGCGTAGAGAATTGTCACGATATAAGGCAAATAACTGTAAGCCATGCCGATTAAAACTGCGGAACTTTGATTAAGCAATTCCAGAGGAGGAATGCCTACAAGTGCCAGCAGCGAGTTGAGAACCCCCGTAGGACGCAGAATGGTAATCCAAGCATACGATCGCAACAGCGAAGAAGTCCACAGCGGCAACACAAAGCCTAACAAAGTTAAATTCCGCCACTTTTTCGAGACATTGAGTGCGATCCAGTAAGCGACGGGAAATCCCAGCAGCAAACACAGAATAGTAGTCCCCGTTGCGAAAAAGAGCGATCGACCCATCACCTGCAAATTCAGCGGCTCAAAGACTCGCAGGTAATTGCCTATTCCCGAAGGATTCACCAAATCTCCCGGCTTAATATTCGGCACCAAACTAAGCTGAAAAATCACCAAAGTTGGTATGACTAATAATAAAAGCAGCAACAAGCCAGAAGGGCCGAGCAATGCCAGTGGCCCTGTCCACGACGACCAGCGAGAAACAGTTTCAGCCTTCGAGGGAGAACTGGGAGGAAGAGGAGGGGGAGCTTGAGTGGAAACAGCCATAAATAAATAGTTTTGAGTTTTGAGTTTTGATTTGTAGATACTGTCTTGACCTGTCAAGGGGTAGCAGTCAAATAATTGGGGTCGAAAGGCTTTTGGGACTTTAAAATC
>NZ_JAUBTR010000173.1:0-2381 GCF_036705045.1 Microcoleus sp. BR0-C5 | reverse complement strand
CACAGATATTTTTCCTACAGTGAAGGTATGAAAATCCTTAGTCATCAAAGCCAGAACTGCGGAATGTGGGTTGTATGCTTTTAACCTGCCAAATTCGATGCCTGCCTTTCCTTTGCCGCTGCGATCGGGCGATACTGAACCTGTCATAAACTTGCAGGAATTATTCACTCAAATTTACGACATAGCAAGTTATGACCTCAAGATAGATTATCGCAACTGGGAAGTCATACCAGCGCTGTCAGAGGCCGATACAATTTGGGCAGATGCTTGGTTGCGCGATCGAGGATTGCGAGATTAATTTGGCGTGCCGCCAAAATCGGGTTAAATACCCTATTTATTTATTAGTCTGCGGAGGCAGACTTCGTTTTTGTAGAAGCGATTTCAATCGCCGAATGACTTAATTCAAGCATTGCTTGACAGCTAAACATCTTGACTTTGCATCAACCGCTGCTTCAAACGCGCCGGATCTCCCCGATCGACCACCTCGCCCTTTTCCAACAAAAAAGCCCCATCACAATAATTCAACTCATCCAAACGATGAGTCACCCACAAAGCCGTAATCCCGCGATTTTTCACCAACCGCTGCACCGCCGCCACCAAATCCAACTGAGAATCAGGATCTAACAAAGCCGTCGGTTCGTCCAACAGCAGAATTTCGCAGTGACGGGCGATCGCCCCAGCCAGGGCAATTCGCTGCTTCTGGCCCCCACTCAAAGCATAAATCGGCCGCCGCTGCAAATCCAGCAAATTCACAGCCTCCAAAGCCTCCGCCACCCTCTCCCGCACCTGAACGTTAGAAAGCTTTTCCTCCACCAAACCAAAAGCCACATCCGCACCCACTGTCGGCATCACCAATTGGTGATCCGGGTTTTGGAACACAAAACCCACCCGCCCGCCGAGGTCAATTTCCCCCGACTGGGGGTGCAGCAGCCCAGCCATCAGCCTCAACAGCGTAGACTTGCCGCTGCCGTTAGTGCCCAAAAGCATCCAAAACTCGCCCTTGGGTACATCCAGAGAGCAACCTTGCAACACTCGATCGCCCGACGGCCAGCAAAAACCCAAATCCCGCACAGCAACGGCTGACTGGCTCATATCGGCACCAACACCCCCAGCCCTCATTCTGCTGTCATCGAGACAAAACCAGGGGATCTGCCTGTAGATGACGCCCCCGATTTCTGAGAAACCACCACCCCAGAAATCTCGCTGCTGAGGACAGCCACCTTTTTCTCAGGATTTTTCTCGCAAGTTAGTTCCAAAATTTGCGGTTGGGAGTTGCGAATCGCCGCCAGTACCTGCTGGTAAACAGTCTCAGCGTCCTCCTCCAACTTCCGCTGCACCGACAGCGAGACGGGCGTATTCTTCACAATGATGTCAATGCTGAACATATAGTCTTAAAAACCTAAGTTTGGAGCTCTCTCCTCAGTATATATATAGGACTTACCCAAAGACACCCAGTTTCTTAGAAAAATAAGACGTTGAGGCCGATATATCTACCAAGCCACCCGGCATCTGACGCCAAGCGCAGAGACTCCTATATATTAGAAGTTTTCAAATGCAGACCAAGGACTTCCGGGACTTCGAGGGCTTCGGGGGCTTCAGGGACTTCTGGGACTTCGGACAAATCAAGATCCGGAAGTTTTTTAATAAATACTTGCCATTGTAAAGAATTACCTCTATAATCTTGATTACGGTAAAGAAAAGTAAAGTCTGTTCATAATCCAAGTCGTTTTCTGCTAAGCAGAGGCAACGGTTGGAGACTACAGACTAGAGACTGATCCGTTGTAATTATATCCATTTGGAGATTTGCGTAAGTCAGTAACCCAGCCCTAAAGGGACTGAGCTTGGTCGCGAGCGATTAAGCAAGCTGTGCTGACCAGCCTAAGCCTTAACTGGCTACGTTATTTGAGTCACGACACCGGAGAATGCGACGCTAGTTTTCCGCTCTGTCATTTGCAATTAAACAGTCTTAATGTCACTGAGACAGTGTTGCAAGTCTAACAAGCTCTTATAACATTGGCGAAGCGAACATTACCCCGAAAGGGAGGCTCCACAAGAGCAAACATTATGCGTACAGGGTTGCAAGGTTTGAGGTGGTAACTGTCCCACTGAAAGTACATTACAAAAGTACACCAAATCAAGCAACTCCAAGGCGGTAATGGTAAAGAAAGATTCAAGGCGGTTAAAACCGCTAGTGCGATGCCCTGAGCGTAGTCGAAGGGTAGTTTTCCTCTGTAGGCTCAACCCACTTAGTTTCCCACTTACCGAGTATTTTTTATGACAATCGCAGTCGGACGCGCCCAGACAGAAAGAGGCATCTTTGATGTCCTCGACGACTGGCTCAAACGCGATCGCTTCGTCTTCGTAGGCTGGTCTGGCATCCT
>NZ_JAUBTR010000172.1:0-2382 GCF_036705045.1 Microcoleus sp. BR0-C5 | reverse complement strand
GACTGTTGGGTAAGAGAGCATACGTCGCCGTATCTCCCTCCCCTAAGAACCGGACTTGACACTTGTCGCATCATCCGGCTCAAGCCTTTGCCTTCACAGTACGTTTACCACTGTGTACCGCTTTATGACAGATTTTGTGTAGGTGCTGGAGATTGTCGATGTCATCCGAGCCTCCTTTTGTCATTGGTACTATGTGATGTGTTTCGATAGCTTCACCATTGCTAAGATATTCGCCACAGATAGGGCATTTCCATCCTTGATTTTGGGCAATTTGGTAATACTTCGACCCTTTTTCCCAGATGGTTTTCCCAGATTTTGCGGCTCTTTTAGCCCAGTATTTTGTTAGGTTGGGGTCGTCTGGGGATGCTGTTCCTTTTACCTTTATGTGGCGTTCGATGGGTATTTTAGCTATGTTAAATAGGCTAATTTCCTTGTTGTTACCTTTTCTGTCCTTGACATTGCAGGTAAACTCCCACCCTTTGCCTCTAATTTTAAAGTATCGGTTGGCAATCCACCGTTTGCTCTTGTTTGGGTGTCGCCGTTTTGCCCATCGCCCAAGTGATATCCATACCTCAGAACTGATGTAGCTAAACACTTCTTTGCTGACGGCGTGGCGATAGTAGTTTCCAAAGCCTCGAAGTTTGGGGTTTAATTGTTCAATGACAATTTTCTGTTCTACCGTTTTATTTCTTTTGAGCCATTCCCTGATTTCCTTAAGGAATTTTAGGGCTTTCTCTTTTTGCGGTTTGATCAGTAGTTTGCCATTGTATTGTCTGAGATTAAACCCAAGAAAATTAAATCCTTCGCTGATGTGTACGATTCGGGTTTTCTCTCTATTTAGTTGTAACCCTTTGTTTGATAGCCATTGTTCGATTTCAGGTCGGATTTTCTCTATGTCTTCTTGACAGGTAGCGGTGACGATGAAGTCGTCTGCGTATCGGACGAAACCATATCTATCGGATTTGTATGAGCCTTTGACCTTCTTGAATTGGCTCAAGAAGTTTTCCAGACCGTGTAAGCCGATATTTGCCAGTAGGGGGCTAATAATGCCTCCTTGTGGCGTTCCGCTTTGTGTTTCATGAAGTTTTCCCTTGTCTATGTATCCTGCTTTTAACCATTGCTTGATTAGGCTGCGGGCGGGGAAATTCCCTATGGAATGTAGGATGGTTTCATGAGTGATATTGTCGAAGAATCCTGATAGGTCGGCATCCAGAACCCATGTGTCTCTATTACCTTGTAGGCGTAGAAAACACTGCTCAATGGCATCGTGGCAACTTCTTCCGACTCTGAATCCATAACTGTTTGCCTCGAAAAGAGCTTCCCAGATTGGTTCTAGAGCGTTCTTAACTATGGCTTGTGCTACTCTATCCTTGATGGTGGGGATGCCTAATGGTCTTTGCTTCCCATTGGCTTTTGGTATGTATACTCTTTTGGTGGGTTTAACCTTCCATAGTGTGTGCTGCCCCATTTCTCGGATGAGTTTTACCCGTTGTTCAGGTGTTAATGCTACCTCCTTGTCCACACCTGCTGTTCGTTTTCCTTGATTCAGTTGGGTAACTTTACGCACTGACAAAATTAGATTGTCGAAGCTTCTTAACATCAGTTTTGTGAGGCTTCTGACCTGATTCCACTGACCGCTCTGTGTGGCACGATAAATCCGTTTCCTCAGATTCTTAACATTCTTGACGATTGATTTCCAGTCAATCTGTGACCAGTCGTTAAGTTGTCCAGAGCTTCCGATAACCATAGTGGTTTCCATCTTTCAATCTCCGTTTAGTTTCTTTGAATCCTGTTTATCGTTTAAGACCTGTCAGAAGTGGGCTACCATTTTCAGGCGGTGTGATGTTGGGATATTCCTCAATCCTTATCCTCTGCATTACACAGGGCGTTCGCTTTCTCTGACTTCCTTTACCCCCTAGACAATTCGGCTGTGATTACTCTTGGCTTACTCTCTTGTTTCGACCTTAAGAGAGAGTCTATTGGGCTTACCGTGTTTCGCTTTTGATGACCTGCGAAAAAGGTTAGGGTTCGACTCATACTCCGATAGCTTTTTGAACTTCTTTATTAGACAGCGAAACTTCTAATAATCAGCTATTTACCTTTTGGTTAAGGTGTTCCAGCCTGATTTCACCTTTTCGTGTATCACGGAGCTAGATTAGTCGTTTACTTATCGTTAACCCTTCCTTTTCTTCCTCTTGCATACACTACCGATTTAGGCTATCAGCTTAGATGCTTGTGTGGTCTGCACTCCAACGATTTTATTACTTACTTTCGTTGTGACCGGACTCGGATTGAGTCTTTTACACGAGGACTGAGGAGAAGTACCCCAGAGAGAGACGGCTCTCTACTCATCAAATGCGACTTTGCACGTCGCGCTTCACC
>NZ_JAUBTR010000093.1:22280-22395 GCF_036705045.1 Microcoleus sp. BR0-C5 | reverse complement strand
ATAACGCCACCAGTGTTGCAGTTGCTGCTGATTTAGTCGTCACCTTGAGTGAAGCCGTACAAAAAGGCATCGGCAATCTGGTTATCAAGAAAACCGACGGCACGGTGGTGGAAAC
>NZ_JAUBTR010000093.1:0-22180 GCF_036705045.1 Microcoleus sp. BR0-C5 | reverse complement strand
TGCAATTAAAGACTTAGCTGGTAATAATTATGCCGGCACTACAGGCACAACAGCTTGGAATTTCAACACTGCTGCCACCGTTGATACCACACCACCGACAGCCGCCACCTTCACCCCCGCAGATAACGCCACTGGTGTTGCAGTTGCTGCTAATTTAGTAGTCACCTTGAGTGAAGCCGTACAAAAAGGCATCGGCAATCTGGTTATCAAGAAAACCGACGGCACGGTGGTGGAAACTATAAATGTTACCTCAGCCAACGTTACAGTTAGCGGTAGTACCGTCACCGTTAATCCCACGGCAAATTTAGCGCCCGGTACTGGTTACTACGTTGAAATTGCTGCTGGTGCAATTAAAGACTTAGCTGGTAATAATTATGCCGGCACTACAGGCACAACAGCTTGGAATTTCAACACTGCTGCCATCAATCAAAATGTTTCGCCTTGGAAAAACGTTCAAGCTGCTGACGTTGTATTAGGACAAGCAGATTTTACGGCCAATGACAGGGGCATACTCAGGGACTCCTCCTCAATTGCAATCGATCCCATCAGCAAGAAAGTCTTCGTTACTGCGTTCGGTAGCATTTCAAGGTTTAGTTCCCTTGATGCTGCTCAGAATGGTTCTAGCCCTGAAGCCAGCTTGGGAAATGACTTAGATCCCAAGGGTATTTTTGTTGATAACCAAGGACGGTTGTGGGTGGCTGACTTAAATCACAATAGAGTCCTGCGGTTTGACAACGCAGCTACCAAAGCTAACGGTGCCGCCGCTGACGGAGTTTTAGGACAGCCGAACTTTACCAGTACAGCTACAGCTACCAGCAGCACAGGTATGAACTATCCCAGGAGCGTATTTGTCGATGGTGCGGGTCGGCTGTGGGTGGCTGACATGGCGAACCACAGAGTCTTGCGGTTTGACAACGCGGCTACTAAAGCTAACGGTGCAGCGGCTGATGGAGTTTTAGGACAATCAAACCTTACGACAAACAGCTATTCCTCAACTGCTTCTGCCAACACTTTGGCTGCCCCGACAGATATATTTGTGGATAGTGCGAGTCGGCTGTGGGTGGCTGACAGGGGGAACCACAGAGTCTTGCGGTTTGACAACGCGGCTACCAAAGCTAACGGTGCCGCCGCTGACGGAGTTTTAGGACAATCGAACTTTACCAGTAAAGCTACAGCTACCAATCAAAATGGATTTAATATGCCAACATGGATATCTGGGGGTGCAGCAGGACAACTGTACGTTACAGATACCTCTAACAAACGGGTCTTGATTTTTGAAAATGCTGCTTCTTTAAGTAACGGCGCATCAGCAAGTAACGTTTTGGGGCAAGCTGACTTTACCAGTACAGTATCCGCAACAACTGATACAAATTTTACAGCGGTACAAGATAGCTTTTTTGATAATGACAAGCAGCAACTGTGGGTTGCTGACCAGAATCGCGTCTTGCGTTACAGTTTGCCTCGTCAGATTGACATGACTGGTCAGCCCCTTACTGGGAAAAGTTTTGACGCCAACACAAAAAACAATATTCTTTACCAAGTCCATCTAGCTACATCCTCACCAACTAATGCCAATACACTTTTTACAGGTTTAACTGCTACTACTGGCGGCACTTATCAAACATCCAATATTGCTGCCAATGGATTTAAAGTTTGGGTTTCTAATGATAATCAACTTGATGCCAGTGATAGGCTACTGCAAAGTCTCTCTCCCATTGCTTCTGGGAGCAACTTAGAATTTAGAGGGTTTCAAGAGATGATTCCGGCTGGGACAAGCCGTTATGTGTTCTTGACAGCAGATATTGCACAGGCTCTGGGCAGCCAAACTATTAATGCCGACATTCCTGTCTTAGACTTCATTCGGTTTGATGCGGGCACAAAAACAGGCAATCTCAATGTAAATCAACCGTTTGCTATTTCCATTAACGACATTTCCCTAAAGGAAAGCGATAAGAAAGCTACCTTTACCCTTTCTCTGTCTAGACAAGTCGCCTCGCCAGTAACGGTTTACTATCAAACGGTTGATGGCACGGCAAAATTTGCAGATGGAGACTACACACCAAAGGTTGCAACCCTGATTACGTTTAATCCCGGCGAAACCCTCAAAACTATCGACATCCCAGTTACAGAGGATGACACATGGGAACCTGATGAAACGTTTAAAGTGACTTTGAGTAACCCTGAAAATGCTCCTTTGGGTAAGGCAACTGGGGTCGGGACTATCAAGGATGGTGATAAGCCGCGCATTAGTTTTAATGCGTTTAGCCAATCCCAATACCAAAAGCTAGATCACCCATACTCTGTCGAAGAAGGAAACAGTGGCAATACTAACACTTACATTCCTCTTTATCTTGACAAACCAAGCAGTATTCCCGTCAAAGTTAAGGTTGAAACTGACGAACCGACTTGGCATAACAGCTTAGCCACACCCAATGAGGACTATACCCTTCCACTCCAAACTATCATCTTCAATCCGGGAGAAACTGAGAAAAAGATCGACATAGCTATCAAAGGCGATCTCATCCAGGAAACAAAATATGAGTCGGTTTGGGTTCGCATAAGCGCTCCTGAAAATGCTTCGATTTATGGCAGTTTTGATAGCGGTATACGCATACTCGACGATGATGATCCACCAGAAATTTCTGTGGAGAATATAACTCTGAATGAGGGGAATGCTGACGGAAATAATAATACTTTTTCTACCCAAGCCAATTTTACAGTTACTCTCTCTAAGCCGGCAGGTATGCCCATTAGTTTCTATTATCGGACTGAGGATGTAAGTTATTACGGTCAGATCGGGGCTACCTATCAGTCCGTTGAACCGACTCTCGCAACATTTGCGCCGGGTGAAACCAGTAAGACGATTACAATTCCAGTAAGAGGTGACACGGCATTTGAAGAAAACAGCACTTTAAAGTTTAAGCTGATTGTCGAGAATGGCACTAATGTGATCATCGATCAAGATAAAGGCACTGCAATCGCAACGGTACTTGAGGACGATTTCAAACCGAAAATTTCTGTTTCCGATATCAATGTTGCGGAAACAGTTGGTTCCAGCAGTGGAGATGGAGTCGCTAATGTTGAGATTAAGCTGTCTAGTCCCAGCACAGAGTACGTATCGGTTAACTACGCATTCAAAGATGGTACGGCAATCGCGAATCAAGACTATAAGCCAGTCGCCGCTGGTAAAGTCTCATTCGCGTCAGGCGAAACCACTAAATCCATATCGGTTCCGATCATTAACGATGGTAAGCCAGAGCCAAACGAGACTTTTTCTGTCATTCTCAGCAATCCCGTCAATGTCTTGCTTGCCAAAGATACTGGAACCATTACGATTAACGACAAAATCGAACTTTGGATTGATGACGCGCCCGTAAGTATGACAGAGGGCGACAGCGGCAAAAAAGAAGTGACTTTTACGGTCAATCTTGCAAAAGCGCTCAACGTTCCAGTGACGGTTGACTACACAACAACAGGTGCAAACAATGGTATAGATTATACGCACCTTCAGGGCAAGCTTGAGTTTGCACCAGGCGAAACAAAGAAAACTATTAAAGTGCTGGTGAATGGTGACACCGACATTGAACCTGACGAAACATTTAACCTGGTTCTCAGCAATGCCACTAATGCCACCCTGACAAAGGCTACAGGTACGGCAACAATTGTTGATGATGACAGACCAGTAGCTACGATTAGCGATACTGCCATCCTTGATGAAGACAAGAAGGGAACTGCTACTTTTAGCGTTACACTTTCCAAACCCTTCTCAAAAGGAACACAGGTTGGAGTTAAAACTAAAGATGGTACGGCTAAGAGTTCTGATAACGATTACACGGAAATCTCAGGGGGTCTCTGGTTCGAGCCGGGAGAAACAAGTAAAACTATCACCGTTACCACCACGCCGTTAACGGATACGGAAAAATTAGAAATAAAAGCGGGGGAGCGTGACTTTGTTGCTGTGGTTAACCCCGATACCAAAGCGGAAGGTGACGAAACGTTTAGCGTTGTTCTCCACGAGATAAATGACGCAAATGCCCAAAAAGTCAAGGCTGTAGGGGAGGGGACAGTTGTCATTGATGATTTTAATGACTCCCAATCCTTATATCCTAACGGTGCTAGACCCAACATTTCAGTCGATCCAGTTGTCCTAATCCCCGAAGGAGCAAAGGGAACGACTAACTCAGCCATCTTTAAGCTCAAGCTCGATCGGCCCGGCACAACCCAAGCTCCAGTTAGCCTTCGCTATCGCACGCAGGATGACACTGCTACAGTTTTAGATAATGATTACCAGGCGATCGACCCACAGCAAACTTTAACGTTTGCACCAGAAGAAACTGAAAAAACGATTCGCGTTAACATCAATGGCGACTCGAAACCTGAATTTAACGAGCGCTTCAAACTGATCTTCAGCAGTCCAAGCAATGTCACATTAGACAATAGTGTTGCACAGGGGATTATCTTTGATAGTAGTGACGATAAGCCAACAAGAGCGAGTATGGCTCAACTCGCTTTTGATTTGCTGGGAACTTCTGCTGCCCAGGATAATAAAAATGTCGCTCTACCGTTCTTTGGGCAATTTCCAAGTGATTTACTTCAAAATAGTTTGTCTAAGGTGGGTCAAAGCTTTGCGAATGTACTGGTTGAGAACCCTCAACTGACTGGCACAAATCTACAACAAAAGCTAACAGCAGTCTTGCCGCAAGGATTTTCCTTAACCCCTAATCAATTTCAGGTAACAAACGATAAGTTGCAATTCCAGATTAAGGCAGAAGAAAAGTTTGACACTTCTCTAGGAAGTAAGGGATTTAATCTCTTAGACCGCATCAAATTTAATGACGCAGGTAGTATAAACGGCGGTTCTACAACACTGAAGTACGATCTGGATGTGGGCCTAAATTACAAGCCAGAGCTGGGATGGTATATCGATACCGGATATACGAAATTGGCCAATGTAATTGTTGATGAACGCCTCAAAGACGGTGAGAAATTTTCCAACAGCATCAATGGATTTCTGCCGGTCGAATTTAGTGGCAAGTCGGATGCTACAGGTCTAAGTCAATCTCTGGCAACGTATAATTTGAATTTGCTCGATATTGATGGGTCAGCAAATGATTCAGATGGCTCTGGGCTAACTGCAACGGAAATAGCACAGAACTATTCTTCAGCTTCAGGAGGGACTGGGGCTAAAAAATTATATGGGTCGGACTTAACAGCAGTTGGGACGCTCAATCTTGCCGGTCAGGTGACAGACAAGTATTGGTTTGTGCCACCTTTCCAGTTCGACCTGTCCAGTCAGTTGCCTGCAGTCACCTACAAAGACGGTAAAAAAACTGAACAAGAAGATCCAAATTCTTTCACAGTTCATAACATCAAATTAGATTTAGGGAGAACGATAACGGGCATTGTCAAGCCAATTTTTGGCAATGATGGCTATGTTTCGAATATCCTCAAGCCCATTCGACCCATTATTGATTTCCTGAAAAGCGACACTAAAATTTTTACCGGAATTGATAATGCCTTAGCAAGTGTAGATTTTAATGGCAGAACCACTACTTTCTTCGATACCGACTCCGATGAAAAAGTCAGTATTCTGGAACTGGTAACAAAACTGGCAGAAGTGTCAGGAGATAAGAGAGCAAAAGCAGCTTCTTTGTTTGTCAATGCTGTTGTTAAAGTAGATGAGTTTAGCAGATTAGTCGAAGACTCTACTAAAGATGGCAGTAACTTTGCACTGAGCTTTGAACCTTATACCTGGATCAAACCAGGTAGTGAAGCCGCAGTAGGCTATGACTTAATTAAGAAACTAAGTAGCAACGCTGAAGAATATGCCGACAAGTACAAAGAGCTTGAGGAACTGGATACAAAACGTAAGGGTGCATTAAACAACAGTCTCACGCAACAGAAAAAAACGCCAGGGGTAAAAAACCAAGTTAGCGGGACAAAAAATGAAAATAAAAAGAGTAAAGTTGCAGACGCACTGTCAGGGGTAATCGAGAATCTCAACTTTCCACTCTTTAGCGATCCTAAATCTGCTGGAAAGCTCTTGGCTGGAAATGACATTTCCATCATGACGTACAAACTGCCCGAATTAGATCTATCTCTCGCTGGCTTGAGATACGATATTTTCCCAGGGTTTTTGGGGATTGAGGGTGGTATAGACTTGAAAGTTCGTCCCATCGATATTGGTTATGATACCAACGGTATTAAACAGATCGTTCAGAAGATGGAAGCGAAGCAACAGTGGTATTCTAGCGATCTTTGGAAGGGATTTTATGTCAGTGATACAGAAAACGCTGACGGCACCGGCAAAGATGTACCCGAAGCTACGCTCAAAGCATTTTTGCAACTGTATGCTGGTTTAAATAGCCCTGTACTTACGGCTAAAGTGACGGGGGGAATCCAAGGCACAATAGATATGGATCTGGTGGATCGTGACGTTCCACCAGATGGAAAACTGCGCGGTAATGAACTGTACGATCTATTGTACGATCCCGGTAAATCTCTCAACTTTAAAGGCTCAATAGATGCCACGGCTAAGGCTGAATTTGGTGCATTAGGCATCACAAAAGAGTTCATCTTGGGTAACGAAAATCTGTTTAAGTTTGAGTTTGGAGCAAAACAGGGAACGGTACAAGCCAGTTATATTGATGGGGCAACTCTGTTCTTTGATGCCAACTTGAACGACTTGCAAGATGCCAATGAGCCATCTACTAAGACGAAAGCAGATGGCAGTTACAAGATAGATATCCCATTTGACACTTTTGACACCAACAAAAACAACTCCCTAGATCCCAGTGAAGGTAAGCTGGTGGCGATCGGCGGTACTGACACGGCTACGAATTTGCCTCTGGATACGCCCTTATTTTCCACAGCCAACACGATAATGGTGACTCCTCTAACAACGCTTGTGGCCGAGTTGGCATTAACTGGTCTTTCCTCAGAAGAGGCGCAGACTCAGGTTCAAGCTGCCTTGGGTATTCCCTCTGGCGTTGAGTTGAGTCTGTATGACTCTCAGCAAGCCATGGCCAATGAAGAACCAAGTGGTCTAGCTGTCTATGCCTTAGACGTTCAGGTGCAAAACACTATAGTCCAAACGGCTAAGTTTATTGACGGAGCAAGTTCTCTGCCACTGACTCAGCTTGCGGGGGCGACAATTGGTGCGATCGCCAATCAAGCTAAGGGCGGCACTCCTTTAGATTTGGGTAAAGCAGAAACAATCTTAGCGATGGTTCAAGGAGCCATTACTCAAGCAGCAAAGTCCGATCCGAAAATCAATCCAACCCAGCTAGAGAATGCCGCTAAAGCAGCCGCTCAAATCATTGCTCTGGGCAATCAAATGGTCAAGGATCTCGTCGCTAGCGGTCGCTCTATTAAGGATATCGCCCTCGAAATTACCAAATTGCAGGCGGTCTCTGTAGGTCAAATTGCGGTGGGACTGCCGGAACTGGCTGCGGGAACTGTGACAGTTGAACAGTTCCTCGCTCAAAACACCAAAGAGGCGATTCTGGCTCGGATGGAGAAGGTGCAGGTTAATGACCCTACCGTTCGCCCTGTGGTCGAGACTATTGATGGTAATAGCCCGATCGTTCCAGAGGAACCTACCTCTGGCGAAATCGGCACCGAAACCGACACCGAAACCGGCACTGACACCCCAACACCGATCGCTCCGACCCCACCGATCGCTCTGACCCCACCGATCGCTCTGACCCCATCAGTAACAGCCTCCGACACACCCACACCATCGGAAACAGCCTCGGAAACACCGACACCATCGGAAACACCAACCCCCACCCCAACAACTAATAACCTCTCAGACGATGAGTGCATCTGCGACCAAATTACCTATCCCAACTTAAACCGACCCAACTCTGTTGAAAACACCATACTCGGCGCATCCGGCCTTCAAATAGGCACTGCCCAAAACGATGAATTACTAGGTAGCAATGCTGCCAATATATTCGAGGGCAAATCCGGGGATGACAACTTCTACGGTGGTGCCGATAATGACATTATTAATGGCAACCAAGGCAATGACTTCATCGCCGGAGGCAAAGATGAAGATACTCTGTATGGAGATGAAGGAAGCGACATCATCCTTGGCGAATCGGGCAACGATTTAATCTTCGGAGGCAAAGGCAATGACTTCTTACATGGCCGCGAAGGTAATGACATCCTTTATGGCAACAAAGATGATGACTTCATCGATGGTGGTAAGGATAATGACACCTTATATGGAGGCAAAGGTAATGACACCATGCTTGGTAGTCAAGGTGATGACTACCTGTTTGGACAGTTAGGTTCGGATACCATCTGCGGCGGTGAAGGTAATGACTTAATCAACGGTGACGAAGGAGCAGATATCCTGGGAGGGTGTGCAGGAAATGATACTCTTTACGGAGGCCTAGATAACGATACTCTCACTGGTGGCAAAGGCGACGATCTCCTTGACGGAGGCATGGGAAATGATAGTTTGATTGGCGGTAGCGGCAACGATATCTTTGCCTTAAAAGCTGGTGAAGGATTTGATATCATCGCTGATTTTACTCTGGGTCAAGATTTGATGGGATTGAGCGGTGGCTTGAGTTTTGGTCAGTTAGAAATAACTCAAAATACTCAGGGAACTCTTATTAAGAATCTCTTGACAGGGGAGCAGTTAGGGGTGATGGTTGGAGTGAGTGCCAATGCGATTACATCCGCTAATTTCCGGTTGATTTAGGAAATCAAGAAAAGCGCGATCGCCCTTAAGTAAAAAAAGGGCGATCGCACTTAACCCAAATCAACATTTATCTGGGTTCATCGGCGTCAATCCGCCGCCATCTGCGGTTAAAATTTCATACCTACTATTACGGCAATTTCACTTCTGTCTCTTGACTGATAACTACTGGCGGCGACAGAGTAGGCTCTGATTCTGCCACATTCAACTGACCGCCACAACAACGCAACTCGTAAAGTTTTGCATTAATTTGATACTCGTACTGACTCAATAGCCTTGCATAAATATAGCCAGCTTTTCCATCCAAAAAGCCGAGCTGAATGAAGTAAAATAAAATAAATCTGAGCATTGGTTTAAAAGGCAGCCATACCCAAACTTTTTTGAGAAATCGCTTCCGCTGCACTGCATCTCCAAATAAGTGAGCGCCAATAGTGCCGCTGTCGTCGCGGCCTTCAATAATATTGTAATAAACGCGAGCTTCCCAATTAGAATAGCGGTTGTGCCGTTCTATCCAGTGAAATAAATCGCGATAATCCTCGTGGATCATGTCATTTTTTAAGTAGCCGACTTGACCAGCTAAAATTACGTGTTCGTGAACTTCGTTGTCGCCTGTATTGGGGACGGATTCAGTGCCGAGGTTTTCGTAACGTCCTTTTTGATGCTTGAACAAACGCAAATTCCAGTCGGGATATCGGCCGCCGTAACGCAGCCACTGACCTAAAAAGAAGACTTTGCGGTTTAGGTAGTAGCCGTCAAAATTGGGGTCTTCGATCGCCTGCGCGATTTCGTCCCAAAGTTCCGGGGGAATGCGCTCGTCGCAATCGACAATTAATACCCATTCGTTGCGAAAGGGCAGATTGTCCAATGACCAATTTTTCTTTTTCGGCCAGCGGTTGTCAAAGTAAAACTGCACTACTTTTGCGCCGGTGCTGATGGCAATTTCTACCGTGCGATCGCTGCTTTGGGAATCAACCATGAAAACTTCATCCGCCCTAGCAATGCTGGCCAGACACGCTGGTAGATTAAGTTCTTCGTCTTTTGCCGGAATGAGAACTGAAACCGGAATCTTGGATGAACTAGATGTCATAATCGAGTGCTTGAACCTAAATGCGGTCGAGTTTTGGTGGATGAAATGCGATCGGCACAGCCGCGCCAACGAGTTGAGCAGCGAGGGATATTGCCTATAGCCTAATGCCTGCTGGTCGATTTCGGTGCAAAAATCAGGCCGCGAATGGCTGCGCTCAAATAACCGATTTGACCCCAGGCAAAAACGAAATTTTCAAAGCGCAGCCCTGGATCTCTAATATATTTAAAAGACTTCCAGACTCCCCTCAAGATTCTTTCACCCCCCCGCCCAAGCTGAGCAATACCGGCTCGATCGGACAATTGTTCGCGATAACACTCGCTGATGCCTTGCCACCACCCGCGCTGTAGAAACCAAGCTTTGTTGAGCCTTTCTCCAGCGACATTGTGCCGCACCAGGGCATCCGGTAGATAAACTACTTGCCAACCTAACTCTAAAGCTAATTCTGTGGCCCGCAACTCTTCATTTGACAGCAACTTTGTGCCGACTCTACCGAGTTTGACATCGAAGCCGCCAATTTGTTCGAGAAAAGCGCGCCGGATTGAGTAGTTTACACCCCTGGGAGTTAAACCGGCAGCAGTCACGTACAGGCAAGTATCGCCTAAATCGTATGATCCCAAGTTCTGGGCTAATCCGGGTGACAGCCATTCGGGCGGGCTGACTCCCGAAGGCCAGAGCAAATTGACTTTGCCACCAGCTACGGCGAGTTTTTGATTGTTTTGATAAGCCGCGTGCAGCACCCTGAGCCAATTCGGCTCAGCAATAGCGTCGTCGTCGAGATAAGCTAATATTTCACTGCGAGCTTGCTTAGCGCCGGTGTTCCGGGCTACTGACAAACCGATTTCGGGTTCCCAGACGTACTTGATGCGGCCATCCCCCAGTCTTGCTTCTACCACCTCGCGGGTGCGCGAAGTCGAACTTTCGGGGCTTGCATAATCGCTAGAAGCGTTATCCACTACTACTACTTCAAAGTTGTCGGGAAAATCCTGTACCAGCAAGCTGTCGATCGCCCCACCTAAATAGGCGGCGCGATTGTGGGTGCAAATAATCGCTGAGATCTGAGGATGATCTGGCATAAATAACAGCTTGGGAAATACGGGGGTTCGCGATCGACTTACTCTGATATTGTCTCATCAATGCTATTATCGCTTAAAAAGCATTTGGTAGTTGGCCGTTTAAATCATAATTGGTAATTGCTAATTGGGAATTGGCAATTGGGAATTATGTTTAATCATTTGTATGTGACCCCGCCCAAAGAAGGGAGACAAGCCCGCGACATTAGTCGCGAGCAGCCCAAAAATTTTAACCAAACTTCAATCTCCCAAAATCATTTGTTGTGGAGTAAATCTAAAATCTAAAATCTAAAATCTAAAATCGACTGACTAATGAGTAACTCAGAACCCACCACATCAAGACAATTAATCTTAGTAACTGGGCCGGCCCGAAGCGGCAAAAGTGAATGGGCCGAAACTCTGGCGGCGGGTTCGGGAAAACAAATAATCTATGTGGCTACCGGTCGCGTTGATGAAACGGATTTGGAGTGGCTGCGTCGCCTCGATCAGCACCGAAATCGCCGTCCAGTTGATTGGACAACTCTAGAAGTACCGATCGAATTATCGGCAGTTGTGCGGGCCAGCCAGCCCTCAGATTGCTTGTTGATTGATTCCCTGGGAACTTGGACAGCTAATCTTTTGGAACAAGAAGCTGCTGTTTGGGCGACGGAGCAGCAAGATTTGTTAGTCTGTTTGAAGTCGGCGGCGGCTGATGTCATTTTGGTAGGGGAAGAAACCGGATGGGGTGTTGTGCCTGCTTATCCGGCGGGGCGGCTGTTTCGCGATCGCCTCGGCACTCTCGTGCGCCACATCGGGGCGATCGCCGATACTGTTTATCTCGCCACCGGAGGTTACGCCTTGAATCTCAGCGCTTTGGGTACGCCACTGCCGCCCATAGCGAAAAATTAACAGCCGGAGTCGCGATCGACAAGAGAGAAAACATCTCGGTTTCCCGATGGACAATTTTAACTAAAAATCAGGTATAATTTTAACTAAGATTGAAAACTCAAGAGTCAAATAAATTAGTCAAAAAACATAATCCCTAGGGGGAACCGCCCAACAATTTGACATGAGGAATAGCCAATTTTTGAAATTATGTAAAAGATAAAGTGTCTCTTAAGAAAGAGTGCTAATTTCAAATTAAAAGTCTAAAATAATCAATTAGTTGAAGGGTTGACTAAAAGTTATGGCATCAGATCGTGAAGTAAGAAAATATATTGCTTACTGGTTTCAGTTAGGCAAAAAAGTATTAATTCGCAATGGTTCCGAAGCGCTGCTGCCCAAATCGGTAAATGCGGGCGATCGCTACAGCCAGGAATTTGAAGAGTGCTGGCAAAAAATCATCTCCCGCGACAGCGGAGACTGTTACCTCGAAGGTACAAACGAAACAATTGCCCAACTGCTGACACCAGCTTGGGAAATCAGTCCCTGCGCGCGCTGCGCTATGCCCGTAGTGTTCAAAAAAACCGGAATGCCCCCGGAGTTCTGTCCCTGTAACGACTTACCGAACTGGCCCGATACCGAAATGCCCCAACCTCGATCGCCAGTCAGCAGCCAATCGCAACTATCAGGCATTCGCGATCGACTCCAAAGATCCAGCGGCGAGTAAGTATATAAGAAGGAAGAAGGGTCTTCTTCCTTAAATTGTTACAATATATTTACAATGCTTCACACTAGGTCTGATTTATGAATGTCAAGACAGTATCGCCAGCCTCCCCGCCAACTTATGTAAATTCAGGGACTCAGGCTGTACTCGGCAATCTCCAAGATGCAAATACAATTCCCCTGCAAGCAGTACCAGTATCACTAGAGACGGATCTCGTAACGGACGATCGGCTCAAATCAGCCAGAGACATAGCTTTCGAGTTAGCCGGAGATGCTGTTCGGTACGATCCAGTGGCGATCGCAGCCCTGTACCGAAATCGACCTCTACAAGTCTGGGGAAGGCTGTCGAGTGTTGTTTGGACATTTTTTAGCTTTGCCTTCAGTGTGTGGTTCGACGGCAAAACAGGTCGTACCGCCACCAACCAAAAGCGTCGCGCCGTCCGACTGCGAGAAATTCTGGCCCAACTCGGCCCAGCTTTCATCAAAATCGGACAAGCACTCTCAACACGGCCCGACTTAGTACCGCCAGTATATTTAGAAGAACTAACAACGCTGCAAGACCAATTGCCAGCATTTCCGAACGAAGTAGCATATCAATTCATCCAAGAAGAATTGGGCGCCCACCCCAAAGACATCTACGCAGAAATCACCCCCGATCCGATCGCAGCAGCTTCCCTCGGACAAGTCTACAAAGGCAAACTCAAAACCGGGGAAACAGTCGCCATCAAAGTCCAGCGACCCGGTTTAGCCGAAAACATCGGCTTAGATATCTACATCCTGCGGCGCGTTGCAGTTTGGGCACAAAACAACTTCAAAATAATTCGCAGCGACCTCGCAAGCATTATGGACGAGTTGGGCGAGCGCATTTACGAAGAAATGGACTACACCCACGAAGGACAAAATGCCGAACGGTTTGCCCAACTATACGGCCACATCAAAGACATTTATGTTCCCAGCATCTACTGGGAATATACCCGCCGCCGCGTCTTAACAATGGAGTGGATCACCGGCATCAAACTCACGAATTTAGAAGCCGTTAAAGCTCAAGGAATCGATGCTCCTTACTTAATTGAAGTGGGGGTGCAGTGCTCTCTCAGACAACTCCTAGAACATGGTTTCTTTCACGCTGACCCGCATCCCGGCAATCTTTTGGCAACTCCTGACGGTCAATTAGCTTATCTCGATTTCGGGATGATGAGCGAAGTTAAACCTTATCAGCGGTACGGCTTGTTGGAAGCTGTGGTGCATTTGGTGAACCGCGACTTTGAAGGTTTGGCAAAAGATTATGTCAAGTTGGAGTTTTTAACACCAGACACCGATTTAACGCCAATTATTCCAGCTTTGGCGGGGGTCTTTAACAATGCTTTGGGTGCTAGCGTTGCCGAACTCAATTTCAAAAGCATTACTGACGAACTTTCGGCGGTGATGTACGAATATCCTTTCCGAGTTCCAGCTTACTATGCTTTGATTATTCGATCGCTCGTCACCTTAGAAGGCATTGCCATCAACGTTGACCCCGAATTCAAAGTGCTCAGCAAAGCCTATCCTTACGTTGCAAAACGGCTGTTGAGCGACCCCGCACCGGAATTGAGAGCATCCCTGCAAGATTTGCTGTTCAAACAAGGCGAATTCCGCTGGAACCGCTTAGAAAACTTGCTCAACAATGCCCGCGAGAGTGACGACTACGATGTCAGCAAAATCTTGAACCAAGCATTAGAGTATTTATTTTCCGAAAGAGGAGATTTCATTCGCGATCGTATTGTCCTGGAATTAGTCAAGAGTCTCGACACACTTTCCAGCAACGCCTTTGCTAACGCCAAATCTGTAGTCGGCGAATGGTTTGGAGTCAAGGCAAATCAACCTGTGGTTTCACAAATAGAAAAAAACAATCTAGAACACATCAAACGGATTTGGGATATTTTGCAATCAACTCCTGGTTTTGACGGGACGAAAGTATTGCAGCTACTTCCGCAGTTGTTGGTGAAACCAGAAGTGCAGAACATGGGGCAGAAAGTAGTCGGCGGTTTAGCTCAAAGAGCCGTTGCTAGGGTAATTCGTGAGTTTTTGCTTTCCTCCGAACCCGCAGCACTTCCCGATAATGGAAGCTATCCTAAAACTTCGCCTCAGTTGTCTTTACCTGCTGCGAAGTAGTTTGATTTGGCGTTTTTTTGACCGCAGATATTAGCAGATAAACACAGATGAACGCAGATGGAATTCCGTCTGCGTTCATTACTTTAAGCTGCTGCTGTAGCTGGTGGTAAAGGTTCAATTTCTTCGGGCTTGGCGTGACGGCGGGGGTCATCAAAACCCCAAGCAAATAGCCAATCGGGGTCAGCGTTACCGCACCCGATCGAATATATTTGGCTGTGTTTGAAATGCTTGAAAAACTCCTGACACTTTTCATCGGTCATTAGCGATTCTTCTAGCGGTAAGTCGTGAATTAGGGCGTATAAGTCAAATTCGTTTCGCTCTGGATTCCATTGATATCGCAATTCAGGAGTGTAACCGAGTTCAAGCAGTTTTGTCAATGCTTCATCAGGGTTTTTATAGCTGTCTAAGTGAAAGCGGTTCAGGGAAACAACTACTTGTACGTGGTGGTACTTTGCGGGTGTTAATCGATATTCGGTCATCGGTTTTTCCTTTTTTTATCATCACAGGTGTAATAGGTTCTTCCGGTTGCATCGGGGTGTCTTGTTGCTTCGCGGTTTTGCTGTTCGCATCGCTTAGCAGCTTCTGCGTCACTCCGAGCATAAAAAGGTCTGTCCGGGTGTTCAGCGAGTTCGGCTTCCAAGTCTTCCCAAGATTTTTCTGGGTTGTCTGCGTCTCTCAACATTTGTCCCTCGCTTAATGTCTCCTCAGTCTTGAACGTTTTGCCCCGCTTGAGTTTTAGGCTCTGGCGGGGTTTCTGCTGTCTCTAGCCATTGCTTCATCAGTAAACCGATGACTTCGCTCATTGGCTTTTCTTGAGCTGTGCAAGCTAGTTTGAATCGTAGCTTTAGCTTTTTATCTACGTAAACGCTTAGTTCAGCCATTTCAGGTGGAATTTTTTTAGCCATGTCTCTCATACGCGCATACCTGTATTCTCGCATCTGGCGAGGGGGCGGTTTACTGCGTGGTGAGATAACTACGTATTGCGCGGTTGCGCGATATACGTTATCCTACCAACATAGCCAAAAAACGGCAACCCCACCGCATTAAGAAATGTTGTTGCCGGAACCGCCGAACCAGCTATCGCGACGGGATTGTTCCAGGAAGATGTCGCTGCCTGCTTCGTCGTAATCCGGTTCACAAAAGTGGAGACAGCTAGCTCATAAAATCTTTATGTTGACTAAAACTTCAAAAATAGATAAGATTTCTACAGTATATCTTTTTACTTGCTGCGTAAGCCTTATAGCTTTTTCCGATGCAGAATCAGAGTCGCTTCCTTCGATCGAAACGGCTACGCGCTGCCCTCTGGTATGCCGCCAACGGCAAGTGCCAGCATTGTAGATGTGATTTGCCTTCAGACTGGCACGCAGATCATATTGAGCGATGGGCAGAAACTCAGAGAACCAATGTCCACGAAATGCAGGCATTATGTCCCAAATGTCATCATCAAAAAACTGCTGAGGAGAACAGAAACATGACAGATTCAATCCAATTAGACCTTTTTTCTTCACAATCTCCTAAAGAACCTCTTAATTTAAGAAGACATCAAGATTAATTTTTACAAATCTGTAAACGCATAAAGGCAGGCGAACAAATTAAAAAAATTCTTATGCTTGTTACGCCTGGAGGCGGTAAGAGTCTTATCCCAGTAATTGCTGCGGCAAACTTAATTCCCAATCGTAATTCGGGCAACAGCTTTCATGGAACCATAGCTGATGCAATCTGTTGGGTTGTTCCCAGACTCAATCTCCAAAAGCAAGCAGAAGAGAATTTTGAAGATGGGTATTTCAAAAATATGCTAGGGCATCAGCATAGAATTATGGCAAATAACAATGAGCCTAATCCATGCAAGGGGATGAATGGCTATGTAGCTACATACCAGGCTATTATAGCAAGTCCCGATCTTCATGCTCATGAACTTCGACGCAAGCGCTATATTCTAGTGCTGGATGAGTTTCATCATGTTGAGCAAGATGGAGCATGGCATGGAGCGTTACAGCCATTGGTAGATAATGCTGTATTAGTTATCTTAGTAACAGGAACCGGTGAGCGTGGAGATCGAAAGGAAATTGCTTTTATGCCCTATAAACTAACTCCTAGCGGTCGTACTCCAGATCTATCAAGTAGTAAAGGTACTGTAGTTATTGAATATACGAGAGGACAAGCACTCAGAGAGGGCGCTATTGTTCCTCTCCATTTTGAATGGGGTGATGGACAGGCTGAATGGATAGACCAACAAGGGCAGAAAAATTCAGTGGAAAGCCTAGCAGAGGCTGGAGACTATAGGGGCATAGCACTTCGCACAGCGCTTAGTACCGGATACGCCGAGCAGTTACTCACAAAGTGTGTTGATAATTGGAAGTCACATAAAAAAGATAACCAGAGAGCTAAGCTATTGGTACTCGCGCCATCAATAGCAACAGCTAATCAATATTTGAAGTGGCTGCAAAAGTTAGGAATAAAAGCTTTAAAAGCCACAAGTGATGAATCGAAAGAAGCACAAACAGCAATTAAAAGATTTAATAAACACTACAATTACGGCAATGAAAAAGCAGTTGATGCTTTAGTAACAGTGGCAATGGCGTATGAAGGGCTTGACGTTCCGGCAATTACCCATGTTGCCTGTTTAACTAATATCAGAAGTAAGCCTTGGCTGGAACAATCATGGGCAAGGGCTGCGAGAGTCGATCGAGAAGCTGGAGCTTTGAAAAAAACAGGGTTAATTGATCTTCCAGATGACCAGTTGGCTGTGAACTGCGTACAAAAAATCATGGCCGAACAAGAGCCTATTCTGAGGGAAAGAGAATTAAATAGACGTGACAATGGCAATGGTGGTAATAAGGAGAATGATGCTAAAAACAAAGAACAGGTATATAATAGTATTATCGCATTAAATTCAAGTTTAACACGCTCAAGAGCATCGGATTCAAGTAATGGGGAAACTGTTGATTATGCTGAAACCGCTATCATTAAATCAACCGCACAGGAGTTTGGAATTAGTGGCAGCACTATAAATTTGAAACGTTTTATGGAGTCGTATAATACACGGCGAATTAGCCCTGAAGTTTATGCAGACTCATCAAACCAAGAATCGTTAACCCCAAGTGAAGAGCTGTCCATTATACGAGACCAAATTGAAAAATATGTCCGTTACTATACAGCCAAGAATGGTATGGAGTTCAAAACCATTAATGGGGAAATTGTCAAAGAATTTGGCAAGTCACGCACAGCAATGGCACTTGAAGAATTGAGGCGGGTGTGGGCATGGCTACAAAGCAAATATCCAATGAACGATTGAAAGCTCACATAGAAACTCTGGGCAATGCAGGCGAACTCAATGCACCTCCTGGATCGCGCCCTTGGGCGATCGCTGTAAGGCTGGAACTGCAATCAGCCTTACATGATGCTGCATTCAATGCTCAACAATTGAAAGCATGGCGCGATTTGATGAAGCAATTCTCTGGCTATCATCAGCTTGTTGACGAGCGTGGACAGCCATTTAAGACTTATGAGGAACTCTGCAAGGCTAAACCACCATTTGGTTTGGGTTATGAGCCGTCAGATATTGATAAAATTATTCAGGAACTAGCATCACCTAATGCAAAGACGTTTGAGCCTGAACAAGATCAATTTCAAGAGCAGGGAAGTTCGTCAAAATATTTGAAAAATTTTTCTAAGCTGGTTCAAGCTTGTCCAGACCAGCAGCCTATAAATGCAGTTAAGATTGAACGAGTATTGCGGACTTGTTTAAGTAACGCACACATTTGGAGGAAAGATTGGCTAGACTTGGGATGGATTGAACCATTATCCGGTAATAAACGTGGTTATTACCAAATCACCGATCTGGGGCGGAAACTGGTGAAAGATTGGTCAGAAAAAGTTCCATCTAGTAGCCTAAATACCCCTTCATATGTAAAGATTCCTCGCCATAATCCCAAGAGAGCTGGAGAGGCGCTAATTAAAGCTTTGGACTCTGAGCAACTCAGAGAACTTTATAGTTTAATCGGAGAATCGCTTGCGCTTGAAAACAACCGATCATAAAAACTCGGTTTTCTCAACAGCTCTTATGCAATCGGCATCAGGACAAGCAACTTGTAGGGTGATCTACTACTTTCACGATCAACGGATTATCGAGGGGTTGGGATAGTAGAGTACCTTACTAATTCTGACACTTGCATAATTCTGATTTTTTAACCGCAAATAAACACAGATGAACGCAGATAAAATTTCGTCTGCGTTCTTTTAATTAAGCTTGAATCCTTTAGCGGCTAATTGCTGGCGGAGACTCTGAATCATCACGCGATCGAGAGTATTTTCACCACTATTGGTATTAGATTGGCGCTGTTGTTCAATATATGCTGTACGCTTTTGAGATAAGTCGCGGATCGTCTTTTTAATCGCTTCTCTTTCGGTTTTCTTTCCAGCTACATATGCTCTTTTTTCTGTTAGCGTCATCCCTCGCATGATTTCTGGTAAATTCTCATCTGATATTGCCTCTAGTTTAACTGTTCCGTTTTCGAGGGCATCTAGTAAGTCCCAAGAAGAATTATCATAGTATTCAGAAGCTTTGGAGGCACTACGCGAAGCAAAACTTGTGCCAGAATTACTATCTTCAACAGCCTGACGTTGTTGTCCTACTCTTCCTTCTCTACCGTAGGGGATGTAGGTTTGATTGAGTTTAGTATTCCAAGTAGAAATTTCGTCGTCGTAAGGGGACTTAATTACCACAATTTGTTGGTTTTGATTAATGTTGAAGCTACTGCCTTTTGCTAAATCTGCTCCTGATACCCAAAGTTGTCGCTCCTGACTTTCCGCTGAACCACAGTAGATAGTATTAACGAGAGTATCTCCTTTGACAGCGAGATTGACCGATTGATTCCAAACTATAGGGCCTTGATCGAATGGTTCATTACCCGCAATAAAAATCACGCGAAAATCTTCCTGATTTTTACTCCAGTTTAATTCTTGCATTGCCGAACGAATTACCCAGCCAGCATATTCTTGACCGCCGTTGGTTTTGATACTAAATAGCTTTTCGGAAACTAAATCTAATTCAGGAGTAAATCCAGTTAATAATCTGACAAAACCTTCCTCAGAAGGTAAGCTGTCATTACCATAATGGTAAAGGGCAACCTCTAACTCTGGGACTTCGCCATCTTTGGTTACTTTAGTTAAAAAATTAACAACTTGCCAAAGTTGAGTGCGCGTCTGGTCGATCAGTCCATCCATGCTATTACTAGAATCTAAAAGGATGGCTATCTGAATTTTCGGTTTAGCAAAAGCTGCTGTGGGAGAACACAAAATACTTAGGGTTAAAGCTGTAGCGAATAAAATTCGAGTTAGTTTCTGCATGGAATTTCCCCTAGAAAATTATTTTTTACCCAATTATAGTCATTGGTAATTTAGATTTAGTTCCTGATGTCAAGTAACTTGTAACAATATTTTACATTTTGGTTCGATTGATTACAGGACTTACCAAGTGCGATCGAAGAAACCGGGTTTTTACCGAATTTGTGGACTGCAACGAAGTATTTTCCTACAAACCCGGTTTCTGGTCATTCATGGGTAACTCAGACCAAAGAAACCGGGTTTTTTACCGAATTTGTGGACTGCAACGAAGTATTTTCGCAAAAACTTGGTTTCTGGGCATCCATGCGTAAGTCCTAATTTAAGCTGCTACTGTAGCTGGTGACAGAGACTTGCTATAATTGAGGCGTCCCAGATCGATCATCATAAAGTATCCTCTTCACACTCAATCTCAGCCCGTCGTGGGCGAAGTGTCAAAAAAGCTAATAGACCTCTTGCAAAAGTCTTTTTAATCCAATTTTCGGACGGGCAATATGCCCATCCCACAAGAAAAAAAGATTTTTGTGGGATGGGCATCTTGCCCGTCCTAGTTATTTTTGCAAGAGGTCTTTTGAATTAAAACAGACAACAAGCTGTTGAGAATGTTCGGAGTTAAACCACAGATGTGCGAGATCTGCCAACTAGGAATAGTATTGTACCGCATCTGCGACACAATTATAAGTTATGCCTTTAGGAGGAAAAGAAAATGGTAAAAGGTAGCTGCCTTTGCGGTCAGATTGAATACGAAGTAGAACTAATTTCGGAGAAAACATTTAATTGCCACTGTTCTTTCTGTAGGAAGGCTCATGGTTCTGCTTTTGTTACAGTAACTCTTGCAAAAGGGAATACACTCAAAATCACAAAAGGTGAAAATTTACTCAAAGAACACAAAAACGATTTGGGTGGCTTTAGAGCATTTTGCTCAAACTGCGGAACAAGGCTAATGAATTATCCGCAAGATAAATCCTTGTATCTTGCGATTGTTCTTTCCACAGTTGATACCCCCATAGACTTCCGTCCTTCGGCTCATGTAAATGTGGAGTCTAAAGCGACTTGGCATGAACCTTATGATGGCATCCCGTCGTTTCAAGGCCTACCTGATGGGGCTTTATAAACAAGGCATAATCAAATCCTCAGACAAGGAGACGATCGAATCAAGCCTGCGATCGAACTCGTGAATGCTGAATTTTTAGAGGTAGAATTAATATTATTACTTTTGGATTAGGGAGTTTATGGTTGTGATAGCAGCACGAGATAACGACCGCTATTTTACGCCCGAAGAGTACTTTAGTTGGGAGGAGCAACAACTGGAAAAGCACGAACTGATCGATGGTCGGGTTTATGCGATGAGTGGTGGCACTCAAAATCATAGTGCGATTAAATTAAATGTTGGTAGTTTAATCAGATCGCACTTGCGGGGAAGTCCTTGTCGTGTTTTTAATTCAGATTTAAAGGTTAACATTCTCAATACACCAAACTATACGTATCCCGATCTAAGCGTGACTTGTGACGATCGAGATAGGGAGCATCCTCTCTATATTACCTATCCCTGCTTAATTGTCGAGGTTTTATCGGATAGCACCGAAGCTTACGATCGAGGGAAGAAGTTTGAGAAGTATCGCCGCAATCCGAATCTGGTTGATTATGTTTTAGTGAGTTCAGATGAGATGGCGATCGATATTTATCATAAAAATGATGCTGGTGAATGGGTGATTCTTAGCTATCGGGAGGGTGATATGGTTGAGTTTCAAAGTATCAATCTAAGTTTGCCGATCGAGCAATTATATGAGGAAATTGTTTTCGATATACAGCCCTAGATATACGATTCTTACACGTTGGATTTTAGAGGCAATTCTGGTAGAGCCATTCGAGCAATAAGATTTTTCAGAGAAGGTAATTTTTGATGAAATTATGTGAGGATTTGGCGATCGGTGGGGTTAATTCCAAAATCTCAAATCTCAAAGCTCAAATCGATCGAGGTAATTTACGTAAGTTTACAAGATCGTGTCATTTTTCTTACCGATAGGGCGATCGGGGTGGTTTATTTTTTGAATTAAAGCAGACAACAAGCTGTTCAGACTGTTCAAAGTTAAACCGCAGATGTTCCGGATAAGTCGATCGAGAAGAGTATTGTACTGTAACTGCGACACAATTATAAGGAATGAAAATTTAATAACTTTAGCGTCTGCTAAATAGTCGGAACTGCACGATAATTCCATTTGGGTAGGTACT
>NZ_JAUBTR010000171.1:0-2414 GCF_036705045.1 Microcoleus sp. BR0-C5 | reverse complement strand
GTCGGGTAAGAGGGCATACGTCGCCGTATCCCCCTCCCCAACGAACCGGACGTGACACTTTCGCATCATCCGGCTCTGGCATTCTTGGACTCCGAGGTTATTTAGTACCATGAACTTTCCTGTGACAAATTTGGTGAAGGTGTATAAGATTGTCGATTTCATCTGTGCCTCCATTTGTCACTTCAGTTATGTGGTGAGTGTGGATTTGTTCTCCGTTTAGCAGGTAGTCTCCGCATTCAGTGCATCTCCAGTGCTGAAATTGAGCCACTTTGTAGAGCTTCGAGCCTTTAGCCCATACGCTACTACCGAGTTTTGATTGGCGTTTCTTCCAGTAATCTACTTTGGTTGAGTCATCTGGACTAGCTGTGCCTTCAACCTTTGTATGTCTCAGGATTGGGATGTCACTTACATCCAGGAGATAAAGTCTCTTTCTTTTTCCTGTTCTATCCTTGGTATCGGCAAAGAATGTCCAGTGGTCATTTCTCAGTACGGTAAAGTATTTGTTCTTTACCCATTTGAGATGTTTCTGGTGGTGTCGTCTTTTACACCATTGCCATAGCATTTGTACCATTCTATGGTTGAATGTAGCGAAGATTTCCTTGCTGGAGCAGTGCCTGTAATAGTTCGCCCATCCTCTTAGTATGGGGTTTAGATGTTTGATGACTTCTTCCGGTTTTACCGTTTTGTGTCTTTTGAGCCATCCTCTAATTTCTCTGAGTTTGGCAATCATCTTATCCTTTTGAGGTTTGCAGAGCGTCGTTCCGTCTGAGTAGCTTCGGATTGTAAAACCAAGGAAGTTAAACCCATCTCGCTTATTTACGATTCGGGTTTTTTCTTCGTTTAGCTCTAGTCCACGCTTGTTCAGCCATTCCTTTATTTCAGGCAGAACGGCTTCCAAGTCTTCCTTTGTTTCGGCTGTGACAAGGAAATCATCGGCATATCTGATGTACCCAAATCTAGGATAATACCTGTTTGTGTAGTAGGTTTTGCCTTTGTATTCCCCACTCTTGCTCTGTTTGACTTTCTGGTGGTTGGATAATACTTCTCCTTCCAGTCCGTCTAGGGCGATGTTAGCCAGAAGTGGGCTAATGATGCCGCCTTGGGGAGTGCCTGTTTCTGTTGAGTTAAACTTGTTAGCCTCCACGTAACCTGCTTTTAGCCACTGTTTAATTAGCTCTTTGCTTGGGATTGCTCCGAGAGCATTGAGTATGTATTCGTGGCTGATGTGGTCAAATGCTCCTTTAATATCTGCGTCTAGAACCCATTCATCGCCTCCCTTTCGTAATCGGGTATGAACTTGTTCTATGGCATCGTGACAGCTTCGCCCTGGTCGAAAGCCATAGCTGTTGGCTTCAAATAAGGCTTCCCAACTCGGCTCCAGTGCGTTTTTGACCACTGCTTGCATCACTCTATCTTTGAGAGTTGGTATCCCCAAAGGACGCTTTTTACCATTTGCTTTTGGAATGTATATCCTTTTAGCAGGTTTTGCTTTCCAAGGGTTCAGCTTCAGGATTTCGTGTATTAGTTGGATTCTCATCTGAGGGTTGAGAGCAAGTTGGTTATCCACTCCTGCTGTTTTCTTCCCTTGGTTAGTTTGAGTGACCCGTCTAACTGCAAGTAGCAGGTTGGACTTACTTTTTAACATGAGTGAAGTAAGGCTCCTTACCTTATTCCACTCATTCCTCTGAGTCGCACGATAAATTCTCTGTCTGAGATTTCTCACCACCTTTGTAGCAGCTTTCCAATTAAGGTCTGCCCATTTCTCAGGTAATGCGTCTGTTCCGATTTCGTTACCGAATCTATCTTTCACAGAAGTTTGATTTCCTTACGTTGGTTTATCGTTAAACACCTGCCAGAATTTGGCTTCCTTTCAGTTGGAGCAAATCTTGAACTCCTATCTGCGGCATTACCCACAGCATTCGCTTTTTCTGGCATCCTTTACCCTCTAAGTATTCTGCTTTCCTTACGGTTGGCTTACTCAGACTTCGACCTGTACTGAGAACCTATAGGGCTTTCCGCAGTTCTATGTGTTTGAGATTCGTCACGGGTCGGGTTCCATCTCTACTCCGGCGGGATTATATTTCGTCGAACTAGAGAATCATCAACTCTAGTTCTACCCACTTACCTTTTGGTGAGAGTGTTTCAGCCTTATTTCACTCTTTATTCATCACGAAGTGTGCAAACGATGGTTACTGGTGATTAACCCTTTCGTACTTCCCCTTGCTCCTTTCCAACGCGAGGCTGTTAGATTAGGCTACTTTCGTGGTCTGCATTCCATTAGGTTCATTATTTACTACTAACGTGACCGGGGTATCGTGACCCTTTTACGTGGGGACAACGGGACGAAATCCGTTGGGAGAGAAGGCTCTCCACTCAGAACACGTAGCTTAACTACGTCGCGCAATGAGTGTGAA
>NZ_JAUBTR010000170.1:0-2420 GCF_036705045.1 Microcoleus sp. BR0-C5 | reverse complement strand
TCATTTTTTGAGGGTCACAATCAAGTATTGCATATAATTGTATCATAGTCTTGATAATGATTTAGGATTGCTATAGTTCACTTTCGTTCACCATTCGAGAACTATCTCTAGGGCGTCGGTACAGTATTAGAAGTTGACAACAAAAGAGATGTATGCAATTACCCCGCCAATGAATTCGACTCTATGCCCGGTTGAATTGGCAAAAGCTTAGATATTCGAGCAATGACATGGAGGTTATGGACAACAGCGACTCGACGTAAATCGAAGAGATTTTTCCTTTGTCCCAGATACCGGGCACGGTTAAGAAAGCCAATGACCAATATGGGCTAGAGAATGCTCAACTGTAGTACGCTTTCTCAAGTCAAGACGACCAGTGGTAGTGGATTGACGCCCTCGCAACTCTTGCATTAAAGCTTCATCAGGATGAATTGATACACTACGTCCTCTTTTACCCACATTCCGCAGATGTGATTATCTTATACCAATTCACTATGAAGGTACACTAAAATATAGGGTAAAAGTAGAGGAAATTCAATATGGCGAACAAACTTCAGGTACAAATCCAGGAAACGGTTGAGGAACTTGAGCATCGACTCCAACGGAGTGCGACCGCCGTAAATAAAGAAAAATTACTGGTATTATACTGGCTGGCCACAAAAAAAATCCAAAAAAGAGCAGAATTAGCCACGATGTTGAAACGAGACGAATCAACAATATATCGTTGGTTAAGAGCTTACAAAGAAGGTGGAATTACGGAATTACTTAGCATAAAAAAAGCTCCGGGAAAACCCCCACATATTCCACCATCAGTGAGAGAAAAATTAATCAAAAAACTGCAAGAACCACAGGGAGAAACAAGTTATGGTAAATTACAGCTCTGGCTCGAAAAAGAATGCGGAATTAAAGTGAGCTATAAAGTGGTACATGACCTAGTTCATTATAAATTGAAAGCTGACCTGAAAGTCCCAATACCCCAAAGTAACAAAGCGAACGAAGAGGCGCAGGCAAGCTTCAAAAAAAAAACTATGCGAGCTGATCAAAGTAATGATTAAATATTTCGGAAACTCCAAGCCTGTAAGGATATGGTGTCATGACGAGAGTAGATTTGGATTGATTACGATGCGCCGGGCAGAATGATTACATTAAAGGGGGTAAAACCCATTGGCAAAAAGCAATGGAAACGAGGAAACTTTTATATTTATGGAGTCGTAGAGCCAGCAACAGGCGAACAATATTATCAAGAATTTTGTCAGCTCAATTACAACTATTTTCAAGACTTTTTAAATGGATTTGGTCAAAAATACTCAGAGACTTTCAATCTAATTATCATGGATAATGGTAGCTGACATAAAGCTCTATTATTAGACTGGGCTGACCATGTAATGCCAATATATTTACCTGCCTATAGTCCTGAATTAAATCCGATTGAAAGATTGTGGGAGCATACAAAAAAAGATCGGAAGTGGGAAAATTATTCGAGTTTAGATAAACTCAAAGAACACGTAAGTATAATTATCAAATCTCTCACGAATGAATAAGTTTTATCTCTCTGTGGTTGGGACTATATCCTTGAAGCTATATTAAGTGCAACTTCATAGTAAATTGGTATAAGCTGTTTTACATTTAAACTGTGTGTCAAAAATCCATAAAACTATTGTGGGACGGGCTTCTAGCCTGTCCCGAATTTTCAATTTAAATGCGTAACAGCTTAACCATGCGAATTCTCCAAATTATCCCCTCAATTTCCCTCGTCTACGGCGGGCCAAGTCAAATGGTACTCGGACTTTCTGCGGCCCTCGCTTTCCAAGGCATCGATGTCACAATTATCACTACAAATTCTAACGGAGATATCGGTCAACTTCCTTTAGATGTTCCTTTAAATCAACCAATACAACAAAACGGCTATCAGATTATTTATTTCCGCTGTTCTCCGTTTCGTAGATATAAGTTTTCTCTGAGTTTATTGCAGTGGTTGAATCAAAATGCGCGACAATTTGATCTCGCTCACATTCACGCTCTTTTCTCGCCAGTAACTACCCTCGCTGCTACAATTGCTAGATATCACAATTTGCCATATATTATGCGTCCCTGCGGTATGCTTGACCCCGCAGATTTGCAGAAAAAAAAGCGCTTGAAACAGATTTATGCCACGGTTTTAGAACGTCCTAATTTAGCAGGTGCTGCTGCAATTCATTTCACAAGTAAAGAAGAAGCTAAAATCTCAGAAAGATTTGGTTTGGACTTCACAGGCAAGATGCCTGTGCCACAGGATTTGGACTGCACAGGCAAGATGCCTGTGCCACAGGATTTGGACTGCACAGGCAAGATGCCTGTGCCACAGGATTTGGGCTGCACAGGCAAGATGCCCGTGCCACGGGATTTGGACTGCACAGGCAAGATGCCTGTGCCACGGGATTTGG
>NZ_JAUBTR010000092.1:0-22814 GCF_036705045.1 Microcoleus sp. BR0-C5 | reverse complement strand
CTGTTGACTGTTGACTGTTGACTGTTGACTGTTGACTGTTGACTGTTGACTGTTGACTGTTGACTGTTGACTGTTGATTGTTGATTGTTGATTGTGAGTCAAAAAACTGAAAATTGCGCGAATTATTTGTTGGCAGCTTGATTCGACTTTACGCGCGACGATGAAGCGCGGATTTGATATCATTCCCGCGCAGCCGGAATTGATATTATTTCTAATCTTATCTCCCGATCGGATATCGTTTCCGGTTGTATCACAATCATAAAATCGAGTCAACAGTTAACACTCAACCATTAAGTTTTTCCACCCCTCCTTCAACAGTCAACAGTCAAAAATAATTGATATTATTTCTAATCTTATCTCCTCATCTGATATCGTTTCCGGTTGCATCACAATCATAAAATCGAGTCAACCGTCAACAGTCAACCGTCAACAGTCAACAGTCAATAATGATAACGAGTGCAACCGGAAGCGATATAACTATTTACCAACCTTAACCTCAGCGCCATCCTTAAGAAAACCAGCCCCAGTAACAACCACCCGATCGCCCGCCTTCAAACCCTTTTTAACCACCACCTTAGCAGCAGTCAAATCGCCCACAGCACCCCCGGAAATTTCCCCAATTTCCACAGGTTGAGCCTGCACCTTGTCCGCGCCGACAAGTTTATAAACAAGAGAACTGCCATCAGGTTGCGGCAAAATAGCTTTAGCGGGGACTTTCAAACCTTGAGCCGTTGCCGTCGAAATGGATGCGCGCAAAAACATTCCCGATCGCAAAAACTCGCTTGCCGGCAAATCAATCTTCACCGTAGCTTGCCGATTTTGCGGGTCAACTACCGGCGAAATCTCTCGCACAGTTCCTGACAACTTAATCCGCTTGTCAGAATCCGAAGAAATTTGCACTGCTGTTCCCGGCCGCACTTGCGAAAGCTGAGTTTCCGGCACTTTTAATTGCAGTTCCAGCTTGTTTCCCCGAATAATCGAAAATAGTTTTTGACTTCCCGAAGAAACATCGCCAACTCGACCAATTCTTTCAGCCACAGTGCCACTATCCGGCGCTCGAACAATTGTTTGTTCTAGTTGAGTTTGTAACTGTTTGACTTGTGCATCATTGCTGCGGACACTTGCTGCGTTATTTCCCACATTTGCTCTGGCACTGCTGACACTCGCTCCGGCCGTATTCACTTTAGCACGAGCGCTGGCGAGGGCTGCTCTAGCTGTACTGATATTAGCTTCTGCAGTAGCTACTTTAGCAAGAGAAGATTGCACTTCTTCCGCTGCTTTATTCTGTTCTTGCAAAGCTGTATTCAAGTCAGCTTTAGCTTTGTTCAAGTCTTGAACAGCAGTCTGCCGCTCTGTCTTGCGTCTTTCTAAATCTTGCCGACTAATTACTCCCTGGGTCGCCAAATCTTGGGTGCGATTTACTTCTCTTTGAGCTTGATCTAATTTAGCCTGGGCGGAGGCAATGCCGGCTTTAGCTTGAGTGACACCGGCTTTAGCTTGTTCCACACCGGCCCTTGCCTGCCCGACGCCTGTTTGGGCTTGCGCTGCGTCAGCGATGGCTTTTTCAACGCCAGCTTGGGCTTGAGCAACGCCAGCTTGGGCTTCTTGTTGGGCTGACTGAGCTTGCTGTACCTGAGCTTCGGCTTGTTCTACCGTAGAATTGGCCGATTGTACTCCCGCAAGCGCTTCGGCAATTTGCGATCGTAGCACCGAATCGTCCAAAACCGCCATCGTCTGACCTTTTTCTACCGCATCTCCCTCGGCCACCAACACCTGCTTGATTTGCAAACCGTTGGCCTGTGGCAGCACTGGCAGCAAGTCATAGGCTGCCACGGTGCCCGTCGCTTCCAGAGTTTCACCCACCTGGGCAGATTCCACAGGCGCCACTGTCACCGTCGGAGCCGCCGCCTGCTGGTTTACCGGTGGAATTGGAGCGGCAGGACGCGAACTCTGGCCCCCAGTCAATTTTACTGCTAGCAACGTTGCAGCCACGCCAACCCCTGCGCCCGCCAACAAGGCAGGCCACCTGATTTCTTTGCGGGGCCCAACTTCAGTTGCTTCTGGTTCCCAAACTTGTTCCCCCTCGATTTCTGGAACTTCCAGCGCCACTTCTCGTTCATCATCCTCACCGGAGAATTGCCAGCGAGAGTTGTCTGAGACTTCACTTTCAGCTACATCCACTGCTGAGTTCCTGTCGTACCCGCTCTCGACGGGGGGAAGGGGTTGCTTTTCTTCCGCTTCTGAAAAAACTTGATTGGTCACGGTAGTTCCTCTCGCCGCTATTAGCCTTTGGTTTTTTTATTGTAAAGAAAGATTGCGATTTTTATATTGGATTCATTTTAGCGGATAGCCTCAGCAATCCCGCGTCCCCCTTTTGGGTGAGTGTGGCGCCATTTCACCTTACAATGGCGAATAGATCGGAGTTTGTGCGATCGACATTTAATTTGATCTGCGTGCGGGGCATACTGAATATTAGCGCGATGGGCGATCGGGCTGGCATTGTCTCTCCCCAAGTGGCTTGGCCGTCACCTATCTATGAATGCTGAGAAAAGTCAGTCTAATATTGAACTGAATTATAGCGGTTCTCAGGAAAGTAAGGTACTCTTCCTGTTTGGCCAATGCCCTGTTTGGCCAAGAACACCTCATGTTACTGAGAAAGGCTATATTCCTAATCTATACTATCATGTGTTTACTGTATAATACGGCACATATGCTGAAAAAATTGTGCCACTTTATTTAAAAAAAATCAAAATGAATAGTCTTTTTTCTCCCCTCCAACAGTTTCTAATTACTTGGCTGCTAGTGCTAGTGACGGGATGGTTTACCCTGACTGCTGTCAGTTATGTTGGGGAACTGGTCAGCATTTTAGTAACAGCGGGACTCATTGCATTTTTATTAAATTATGCAGTAAAAAGACTGCAAGTATTTTTGCCCAGGGGAGTAGCTGCAGGGCTGGTTTATTTAACTGCAGGTGTGATAGTAGTAGTAATCGGTTTAACGATTGTGCCGCCGGTGTTCAGCCAAGCGAGGCAGTTGGGGGTGAGGTTCCCGGAATTGCTGGAGTCGGGGCGGCTGCAGCTAAGTGAATTTCAAGCCTGGAGTGCCGAGCGCAATTTACCGTTTGACGTGCAAATATTGGAGCAGCAACTGTCAGCTAGAGTGCAAGGACAAGTCCAGGCGATCGCCGGTACGGGTTTAGGCTTAGTTGTAGGTACTGTTAACTGGTTTTTGGACTTAATTTTTATTGTGGTAATTTCCTTTTATATGCTCCTAGACGGGCAAAGAGTGTGGCAGGGTTTGACCAGCATTTTTTCCCCAGACATTCGCTATGTTTTAACAGAGACTTTGCAGCGCAACCTCCAGCGATTTGTATCGGGACAGTTATTGCTGGGACTATTTATGGCCATCTCGCTAACTCTGGCTTTTTGGTGGCTGCAAGTTCCGTTTTTTCTGTTGTTTGCCGTGTTTATAGGATTGACGGAAATTATTCCGTTTATTGGAGCAACTTTGGGAATTGGCACTGTTAGTATAATTGTAGCGTTTATTGATTGGTGGCTGGCGCTGCAAGTGTTGGTAGTCGCGATCGGTCTCCAGCAAATCAAGGATAATTTAGTAGCTCCCCGAATTATGGGCAATCTCACCGGATTAAGCCCGGTAGTTATTTTCACAGCTTTGCTGTTAGGAGGTAGAGTAGGAGGATTGTTGGGAGTTATCCTGGCAATTCCGCTCACGGGAGTAGTAAAAAGTATAGTAGAAATTGTACTCAATCCCAAATTGCCACCCCAAACAGGCTCGTTTTTCTACAATCCTTTTAGCGGCGAGGAATTAGGGAAAATACCCGAAGATGAAACTAGAATAATCTTGGTCGCAGATGAACAAAAATAGCAGGTACACACTGTGCATTTTACTTGCGTAAGTCCTGTAATTAGTCAACAGTCAACAGTCAACAGTCAACAGTCAACAATTACCAATTTCAAAACTTATGAAATGGTTGCAAAATCTTAGAAAAAATCCTCTAGCTCGGTTGGGAGCAGTGCTACTGTTAATTTTTTATACAGTCGCACTTTTTGCCGAATTTGTGGCCCCTTACGACCCCTACGATTCTCAATTAAACGGTTCATTATTGCCGCCGACTCAGATTTATTTAAGCACCCAAGACGGGCGCTTTATCGGGCCACACGTTTATCCGACTACTCAGGGCCCAGTGGATGCAAATACCGGCGCTCGTGAGGTAATTGTAGACTGGCAAAAACCATCTGCGGTCGGTTTTTTTGTCAAAAGTTCCCCCTATAAATTTTTAGGAATTTTGCCATTAGACAGGCATCTTTTTGGCACTACAGGAGAAGGTAAAATTAACATTTTAGGAACGGACGAACAAGCGCGCGATCAATTCAGCCGCTTAGTACACGGCAGCAGAATTAGCCTCTGCATCGGTTTAGTTGGCATAGCAATTTCTTTCCCATTGGGATTGTTAATCGGAGGCATATCGGGTTATTTCGGCAGTTGGATTGATAGTATTTTAATGCGTTTCGCCGAAGTATTGATGACGATTCCTGGTCTTTATTTATTAGTAGCGCTAGCAGCAGTGTTGCCGCCGGGATTGACAAGTGCTCAGCGATTTATATTGATTGTGCTGATTACTTCATTTATCAGTTGGGCGGGTTTGGCGCGGGTAATTCGCGGTCAGGTACTGTCAATCAAACAACGAGAATTCGTGCAAGCGGCGCGGGCAATGGGCGCCAATCCAATTTATATTATTGTCCGCCACGTGTTGCCGCAAACTGCTACTTATGTAATTATTTCTGCTACTTTGGCGGTTCCGGGTTTTATTGTGGCGGAGTCGGTTTTGAGCTTAATTGGCTTGGGAATTCAACAGCCCGATCCTTCTTGGGGGAATTTACTCTCTCTGTCTACTAATGCTTCAATTTTAGTGTTGCAGCCTTGGTTGGTTTGGCCTCCGGCGATACTGATTATTTTGACTGTTTTGGCGTTTAATTTATTGGGGGATGGGTTGCGGGATGCTCTCGATCCGAGAAGCATTCAAAGGTAATTGGTAAGTGGGAATCGGTAATGGGGAATTCAAATATTTGTAGGGGCGGGTTCACCCAAATTTATATCATCAATTCCCCGAACTAAAAAACCCGCCCCCACCCATCGCAGATACTCAAAAACTTGTTCCACAATCAGGGTTAATTGGTTTGGTGGGGGCGGGTTCACCCAAATTTATATCATCAATTCCCCGAACTAAAAAACCCGCCCCCACCCATCGTAGATACTCAAAAACTTGTTCCACAATCAGGGTTAATTGGTTTGGTGGGGGCGGGTTCACCCAAATTTATATCATCAATTCCCCGAACTAAAAAACCCGCCCCCACACATCGCAGATACTCAAAAACTTGTTCCACAATCAGGGTTAATTGGTTTGGTGGGGGCGGGTTTATTAATATTTTGGATGTGAACCAAAGATTGTTGGTGAACCCGCCCCTACGAGATTTGGTAATACAAGGATAGCTCAAAAATACCAATATTAGTTAAGGATTAACAGGTAAGCAAATGGTAAAAGTAGAACCCACACCCTCCTGACTTTTTACTGAAATATTGCCGCCCATCATTAGGCAAAAACGCTGGCTAATTGCTAGTCCCAAACCTGTGCCGCCGTACTTGCGGGTGGTGGAAGCGTCTGCTTGGGTAAAGGGTTGGAAAATGTGCTGCAACTGGTCTGAATTCATCCCAATTCCTGTATCTGTACAATTAAAAACTAAAAATTCTTTACTAGCAATTGAAGATTGAGAATGGACCGCAGGTTCAGAAGTATTTTCTTGTCTATATTCGCTACTTTCATCGGCAATTTTTTCTCGGCTGGCTGTGAGGATAATTGTACCGTTTTGAGTGAATTTGGCGGCATTGCTCAGCAAATTTAATAAAATCTGCTGCACTTTGGTAATGTCACCGTGCATAGTGCCGATATTCGTAATTTTATCCAAGTTTAGAGTGTTGCCGTTCTTTTCAATTAGCGGTGCGGCGGTGGAGGCGACTTCTTCAATCAAGGCGGCGATGTCGAAGGTTTCTAAGTAAAGATCCATGCGGCCGGCTTCGATTTTAGAAATGTCGAGAATGTCGTTAATTAGCGATAGCAAGTGTCTGCCGGAAGTGCGAATTTTGTCTAAATCTGGGGTGAGTTCATTGTAGCCCAATTCTGCGGTTTCTTCTTGGAGCATTTCGCTGTAACCGATGATGGCATTCAGAGGTGTTCGCAGTTCGTGGCTCATGTTTGCCAAAAATGCGCTTTTTGCGGTGGAAGCGGCTTCGGCTGCTTCTAGGGCGAGTTGCAAGGCGGATTCAAAGACTTTGCGATCGCTAATATCCTCGACGCTGCCTTCATAGTAGAGTACCTCGCCGCTGGCGTCGCACACTGCACGCGCGCTTTCGGAAATCCAAATTACCTTGCCGTCAACGCGGTAAACTTCTGACTCAAACCCCGAAACTTCTCCGAATTCTTCCATCACTCGCATAAACTTGTCGCCTTGCTGAGGATTGACGTAAGCTTGCTGTTTGATGTTGGTGAGATTTGATGTCAATTCTTCGGGAGTGGCGTAGCCATAGATGCGGGCTAAAGCTGGATTTACGCTCAAGAAGCGGCCTTCGGGGGTTCTTTGAAAAATGCCTTCGACGGCATTTTCAAAGATGCTACGATATTTTTGTTCTGCTTGACGCAAAGCGCTTTGTGTACGATCGCGATCGCTGGCTTCGATCGCCAATGATACCAAATCTGCGAGGGAAGCAGCAAAATTTTGTTCTTCTAATGTCCAGTTGCGAGGAGTTCCCACTTGTTCGATACAGATGACTCCGACTGTTTGTCCGCCGAGTCGAATCGGCGCATCTAAAGTTGATGTGGTGCCGATGAGTGCAAAGTAAGATGTCACAAATTCTCTGGTTCTACTATCTGAGAGAGCGTCATCTGCTGCGATCGTCCGGTGTTCTTCCAAAGCTTTAAAATAAGCTGGATAGTCTGCTGCTGCGAGTTCGGCACCCGCTTCATGCTGTTGGGTGCTGCGACTAAATTGGTCGAGACATTGCAGTTTTGATCGGCTTTCATCGTACAACCACGCTCCGGCTCGTTCTGCATCTAGGGTATGAGCGGCCGCTTCGGTGATTTGCCTCAAAGCTACTTGCAAATCGCCTCGATATAGCGCTTTATTTCTTGCCAATTCTACCAAAACCGTATTTTGTTTGAGCAATTGTTTTTGCCTTTGGCGTCGCGCGGATTCGGCTCGCTTCTGTTCGGTAATGTCGCGGGCTACCACAATGACGGATTGTTCTGAAAGCGGTGAAATGCTGGCGGCAAAACAAACTTCGCGGTCGTCAATGGTTAAATCGTACTCGATGCTGACAGTTTGCTGAGTATCTAAAGCTGCTCGGATGTGGTTGAGAAAATTGTCTGATGTAGCTTGCGGAAACACCTCTGTGACTGTTTTGCCAACTAATTCTTCGATTGGTTTGTAGAGCAGAGAAAGATTTGTGGGCGCGATTTTTAAATAGCGACCGCTGGCGTCCAGAACTATAATTAATTCGTTCATAGCTGCAAACAAAGCCCGTAATTCTGCTTCTGCGGCTTCGAGTTCGGCAGTCCGCTCTGCTACTCGCTGTTCTAAACTAGAGTTGGTTTGTTCTAGGGCAACAAAAGACGATCGCAATTGTCGGGCCATTTGGTTGAAAGACTGAGCTAGAAGGCCGAGTTCTTTGACTCCTTGAACTTCAACTTCGCCGTCTAATTCTGCGGAGGTGAAGTCGGATGATTCGGACATTTTTGTTAAAGCTTTGGAAGCTTGCAACAATCGGGTAATCGGTTTGACAACCCAGCGAGAGGTAAAAATTCCGAGTGCGATCGCCACTACGAAGGCAAAAAAGCACAATAAGATAGTTGTGCGAGTGTTAGCGTTAATTTGCTCCATAAAGTCGGCTTCCGGGATTGCGACTACAATCAGCCAATCGAGGCCGCGGCCGTCTTGCAGGGGAGCAACAGTAATGAATTGACGTTTGCCGTCTATCTCGAAGGTAAACTGTCCTTTGCTGTCAATTTGTTCAAAACTACCAAATCGTTGTTGCAAGTATGTGGAAGCCGATCGAATTAGCAAATTTTTGCTCTGTGTCGCCAACAGCCGTTCTTGTCCGTCTTGGCCGGTGACAAAGGGCAATTCGTCTGTGGAACTGGCGACTATTTTCCCGCTGCGTTCGATCGCAAAAACTTGTCCTGACGGGCTAATTTTGATGCTTTTGAGAAAATCGCTGATTTGAGAAAGAGTCAGGTCAATTGCCAGTACCCCCCGCAGGCTGCCCGTTTGGCTGTAGATGGGCATCACCGGCGTAATCCCCAGAACTGGCGAGGCTGCGAAGACGTAGATGGGAGACCAAGTGGCTTTTCCTGACTGTTTGGCAGCTTGGTACCACGGTCTAGTACGGGGGTCATAGGGGACGGTTTGGATTAGCTCAGTGCGATTTCCTTGACTATCTAGGCGATAAATTTCGCGGTTTGGAGCCGTTGATTCGTCTCTGATGTATACTAAATGTTCTGCTTCTCTCTTGAGCAAGAGGAATTTTCCCTGTTCGTCGCCGTAGTAGATGGTTGTATTTCGATCGCTCAGCTTCGTCTGATTCCACAAATAGCGCTCTAAGTTGGGGAAGTCTTCCGGGTCTAAGTTTCCAGAGGCGATCGCAGCAGTATTCATTTGTAGAAATAAATGAGATACATCCCCAAAACTGCGGAAATTTTCTTTGGTTCTAGCTGCGACTTCCAAGCTTAACCTAGTAGCAAGGTCATTGACGGCTTTCTGGCCGTTGCGAAACGAAAGCCATCCAGTCACGCCGACTGCTACGGAGATTTGTACCACCAGCGGTATCAACAAGACTAGGCTTAGTGACATCTTGGGCGAGCTTTTCATCACACAACTGCTCAGACTTTTCAATAACATAAATATTGTGACACCTACCAGGTTTGTGTATCGTTTGTCGCTTAAACTGAAATGTTGCACCATTCTCAATAAGCTTTTTATGAACAGGCTGGACGGCCTGTTCTGTCAAAGAGTGAATTTTCTGGTGGAACAGGCCGTCCAGCCTGTTAAGCGAGAATGGTGCAATATCTCAGTTAAAATCACCCTCGATATAAGTTACAACGTTGTACATACATAGTGAAGTGCAGTGGCCGACTGCTCAAAACGGGGCTGAGGTTTCCACCGCTACTCTAAAAACTTGTAATATTAATCATGCCACTACTTGCCTGAATGTGGCGATCGCTCTGCAGACTCCCGATAAAAAAGCCACAGCCCGTAAAAAAAGCAACTTTAGGCCCGTGTTCCCCACCCTGGTTGTCATCAGTCATTGCCAATTATTCAATTTTTTAATCTAAACTTTTTAATCTAAAATAAGCTCACTTTCTCCTGGTGGGTATTCTCTTCCTTACGCCTGGTTAATAAAAATTTGATTTTAATTTTTTCTACAGTGCCAGGACAAATGTAAACTCTGTGACAATCTAGTGTTAAAAAATTTGCTATTAATAAGATAAGCCGCCAAAATCCAGATCGACTACAAAGAGGATAATTGAAGCATCTGCATTTCATCAACGCCAGCAAAGTAAAGCGTTTTTGGCGTTTTTGGACGATCAATATTTTGGCAAAATAATACTTCTGGAGGATGACATGAACTATACATTTGAAATCCTGGGCGTATCTCCAACTTTAACATTTTTTAACCAGCAGCAGGAATTGCTGCAACAAAAGCAGCCGTCGGGTGTAGAATACTTGGCAAACCGGAAGTGCACTCTCGATGCGTTTGTGGCATCCGTAGAGACAGTTTCTCCTAACCGCGGCTGGGATGTCGATCGAGTTGTAGACACCGTGATTAGTTTCTGGATGAACAACTCGGATAGCATCCAGTATTGGAGAAACAGGCTGCAGGATGCCGGCAGCGAAAACTTGTTAGTAGCCAGAGTAGGCGATATCAAGTCTTTGCAAGCTGCATTTGAATCGCTGCTAGGCGAATAAGAAAATCGCCAATTGCGAAAAAGTCGATCGACTTTTTCGCAAAAATCAACTCAACTGTCTATTCGCAATTCCCAATTCCCCTGATTGGCGGCACGGAAGTCGCAGATATAAAATATCTGTTTCTTCCAGCTTCTACCTTCCATCTGCCTGATGCCTTCTACCAATTTAATGTGAAGTTGCACATATCTCGCTCCCCCTAAATCTCCCTTCATAAGGGGAGTAGGGGTTGACTTCGATCAGCATCTTGTCCCCCCCTTTGTAGGGGCGGTGCTAAGAGTGCCCGCCCTCTTGGCTAGGGGGGATCTAGATAGGTGCAGCCTCATAAAAAATTGGTATTCAACATCTGGCTAATGACTAATGACTTCGCAATTGGCAATTCCCAAATATTATGTCTCGTTCCAAAGCCCTGCAATCTTATATTTTTGTCCGCTTGCTCCTCGCACCGCTAATGTTGTGGACAATCACCACAGCAGTATTTTTATTGTTGCGGGCCACTCCAGGCGACCCCATAGATGCCATTCTCGGCTCACGAGCTCCCGCAGCAGCCAAAGAAGCAATGCGAACTCAACTCGGCCTCGACGCACCCTTGTGGGAGCAATATCTCAACTACATGAAAGACTTATTCAGTCTGAACTTGGGAACCTCAATCACCACTCGCGGACAAACCGTGTGGCAAATTATCGGAGATTATTTCCCCGCTACAGTGGAATTAGCAGTTTGTAGCATGGCCATAGCTTTAATTGTCGGCATCAGTATCGGTTCCCTGGCAGCATCTCGCCCCAACACTATTTTCGATGCAGCAGGCCGTTTGTTTGGCATTATCACTTACTCGCTGCCCGCTTTTTGGGCCGGCATGGTTTTGCAGTTGATTTTCGCGGTGCAGTTGGGATGGTTTCCCTTGGGAACTCGCTTTCCCGTCACATTCCCCGCCCCCGAAGGCTACACAGGACTATACACTATTGACAGTCTCCTGAGCGCTAACCCTGGTCAGTTTCTCACATCTTTGCATTATTTGGCACTTCCGAGTTTGACGTTGGGGATTCTTTTGAGCGGCATTTTTGAGCGCATTGTCAGAGTGAATCTCAAGCAAACTTTGCAAGCAGATTATGTCGAAGCAGCTAGAGCTAGAGGCATTCCCGAATTGCAGATTTTATGGGCTCACGCTCTGAAAAATGCACTAATTCCGGTGATTACTGTCTTAGGATTGACTTTTGCTGCACTGTTGGGCGGTGCGATTTTAACAGAGGTTACTTTTTCTTGGCCGGGCTTGGCAAATCGCCTTTATGAAGCGATTAGCTTGCGGGATTATCCAACAGTTCAAGGTATTGTGGTGTTTTTTGCAGCAATTGTCGTAATTGCCAGCATTGTAATTGATATTTTGAATGCTTACATTGACCCGCGAATTCGGTACTAAAAATCTTAAGGAAGAAGGGCAACGGATGCGCGACTGTGGCACTATTGGCTTTTTCTATCTGTACTTTCTGCGTTCGCGAGATGTTTTAGCCTGGGGTGGCCCTGTAGAAGCAGTTGTCAAAAAGATCGATCGGCTTTTAGAGTGACGACACTTGGCATTGTATGGGCAATACTGGAGAAAATAAACTTTAACATTTGAGGAAACGCTGATGAGATTATTGCGAACGATCGCCGCTCTATCGGCGGCCTTGACCCCACTGATGGCTGAAGCTGCCTTTAGCCGTCCTATGCCGGGAACAGCCGATTTTCCCAGAGCCTCAAACCCCCAAGTAAATGTGCCGGTTTGCTTGATCGAAACTCCTGGGGGCATAACTTTTGATTTAGTCAGCTTGTGTGGTAGCAATGCTGCTCCCCAAAACCCTGCTCCGGTTGCGGGCAATGCTCCTGCAAATAACCCCAATGGGGCTGCTCCGCCTGCTCCCCCGAACCCCAATGCCATCACCAGAGATGCTGCCGGCACCCCGATAACTACTCCAACAGGCACGGCAAATCCCAACAATCCCAACAATGCCAATCCGGGAACTTCACCCGCAGGTACTCCCAATGCCACTCCGGGAACTTCGCCCGCAGGTACTCCCAATGCCACTCCGGGAACTTCACCGAGTACCAATCCCAATAATCTCAATCCGGGAAGTTCGCCCTATATCACTCCCAATAATCCCAATCTGGGAACTTCGCCGAGTACCAGTCCTAATAATAGTGCGTCTCCCACGGGTGGAACTGCTGGCGACAGCAACAGCGATTTAGTTCCCAATCCCAATCTCAATCTTCCGAGAGTGCCGCCGAGTTCCTTTGGCCCTGGAGGTGTGGCACCGACTAGAGATGCGATTGATGGCCCCCGCCAGTAATCGACGAAGTGTCAGAACTTTCATCACAGAAACCGGGTTTCTCTTAAACCTTCTCTTTTTTAGGGATAGTTCACCCGCGAGAAAGCCGGAATATTTATTTGCCGGGGTAATATTGATGTTAGGTGCGATCGGCATATTTTGTAGCAGAGTAGCGAAATAAAAGTTAAGCTAAGAACTTGTAGACGCTATGGGCCAAGCACTCTTTCAAAACTGGACAACCAGGTAGAATTAGTGAGAGATAGCCAGCTTTAATCCGTAACAGGATTAGTTATCAGCAAAGGTTAAAGTTATTACCAGGTGGTGTTTGCCAGCTCCAAGTTCTAAAGCTAAGCCATTAAACAGGCATATTTTGGTTAAGCTAGTGTGGTTCGGAAAGTACCGACTATCACATTAGCGAAACGAAATTAACGCGATTACTCGGAGGCTCTTAATGAGCAAAATATGTGTTTTAAATTGCAAGAAAATTCCTCTAAATCCGATCGCACTTGAGGAGGACATCTAGTGTCAAACTTAGTTCAACGCTTAGAAATAACCGCTCATCCGCAACTTGAAAAATCCCTCGGCTATCGAGGAGATAGTCGCTGGGTAGCTTGGCGGTGGGAACCCGACATCGACCAACTTATTTCCAGCGACGGCAAAACAGTCGGCACTGGCAATAATATGGCTTGGCTGGTGTTTTTGCAGCACGATTTAGTCGATCCTGCGGTACAAGAGTACAACCTCGGCGAGGGCGATCGCTACTGGCTGCTTTTAGACACCGAAACTAGAAATCTCTACGTCGGCGAAGGGAAAACTGTTCAAAGTCTGCTCGAACAGCCGGAAAGTTTAGGTTTATTGGCCTGTCTCGATGGTGGCAATGCCGATCGACAAACTGGTGAAACTTGGCAGCAAACGCTATCTCAACTAACAGCCAAACCAGTTGTTCGCAACCTCACAAATGCCCTTCCTTTCGGTATCGCGGCCGCTTTGATAGGTGCTTTAGGCATCGGAACCGGATTGTGGGTAGTGCCGGCGGTGCAGCAGAAACTAGCCGAAAAAACAGCTTTTGTTTCCCCAATTAGTTCTGCCGCCAACTGCGGGCTTGGCGGTTCCGACGATTTTTCAGCTTATATCGGTTCCTCCAGCGGAAACAAAGAACTTCACGTAATAGGCGTTTACGAAGCCAATGCGGATCACAAGAACCGAGATTTATCAAAAAGTGCGATTGAAATCAAAGTAGAACGCCGAAACAAGCCCATAATTCTCGCACTTTCAGCTTACGAACCGGTGCAATGGAACATTACCGCAGAACCGGGAGCCGTTATCGAAAAAATCATTGTTAACGGATACCACAACCAAACTGTTTCAGGAGTTTCGGGAATTCCGGTAGAAGAGCACAGCTACGAAGAAACCGGAGACAATCTCGGCGACTTTATCTACAAGTGGGGTGCTACCCCTGACAGTTCCAATACTTCTTCCCTCGTGACTAAATTGGAACAGAGAAACAGCACCAGTTTAACTTCCTTTCAAGGATGCTACAGAGGTAAGAACTTTAGTATTAATTGAGAGCAGCGACAGAGGGCGACAAGTTATACAATTTTCGATTTTCGATTTTCGATTTTTGATTAAAGAATTGGGAATAGCTGATTGGATATAGGTTGGGAACTTGTTACAGTTCCATTCTTGTTTTTAACTGGTGTTAAAACCTATCCCCCTAAAATCACAAAACCCGCGTCGGCGGGTTTTTTATTGAGAGCTAAACTTATTGGCATCTCTATGGTATGATATGCGGTGGCGTCATTACCAATTCCCAATTCTCACAATACTAATAGATTTCTTATGAAATACTGGTACGAAACCCTCGCTGTAGCGCAGCGAATTTTAATTGAATTGGGAAGGCGAAGACGCAGCTTAGTCTTGTGGAGTATTTTTCCAGTTTCTATCTTGCTAATAAACGCTTTGATTTTAAAAGAACGCGCTAATCTTACGACAGCAAAAGCCTTTGAAACTGCTGCACCTGCAAGCTTAGTAGGAGCGGCGTTATTTTTTAGCTGTCTCGGTGGTAGCGTAGCAACGGTAGTCTCAGAACGAGAACAGCACACCCTCAAACGCTTGTTTATTTCCCCGCTGAGCGGCACTTCTTACTTTTTAGGAATTTTTCTGGCTCACAGTTGCATCGGCATCGGTCAGGTAATTTTAGTATATGCGATCGCCTCTTTTTTGGGAGCACAATTTCAAGGCTCTATTCTGTTAGGATGTGCGATTATTCTGCTCAGTATTGTATCTTATGTAGGTGTAGGCTTTATTCTCGGCACCCAGTTTGCGAGGCGCACAGAAGATGTCAACTCGCTAGTAGCAGCTTTCGGCGTTCCTTTGTTGATTTTAGGAGGCGCATTTTTGCCGACTTCACTGTTTCCCAAAAGCCTGCTGGATCTCGCCCAGTACAATCCAATTTATCACATGAACGAAGCGCTGATGGGCGTGTGGGCTGACGGCAAAGATTTGGCTGATATTTCCGAACACTTCTGGTATTTATTCATATTTTCTATTGCCATGATTGCAGGTGGATGGCTTTCTTACCGCAGGATGCTGAGAGTAGAAAGAAGACTTTAAAACTATCTCATTATGTCGTAATATGGTTCAGTTAACACTGCTAATTCCCCGGAGATCCCCCTAAATCCCCCTTAAGAAGGGGGACTTTGAGTAACTTCTTGTCCCCCCCTTTTTAAGGGGGGCTAGGGGGGATCGGTGTTATCTGAACCGTATGGCATTATGTCCTAATTATTCATCTCTCTCTTCTCTTCCTCTTCGCTCTCTGCGGTTTAATCGTTAAGAAACAACCGTAAATATATAAAACAATACGGAGAATTAAAGCAGTGCTGCAAATAGAAAAGCTAAATAAGTCCTATGGCGAGCGTTCAGTGCTTAAAGATTTAACACTGCACATTCAATCTGGAGAAATATACGGTTTGCTTGGGCCAAACGGGGCGGGCAAAACTACAACTATCAATATTTTATGCAATTTGCTAAATGCCGACAGCGGCAAAGTTTCCATCAATGGCGAACCTGTTTCTGACTCTACAAAATCCTTGATCGGTGTAGCGCCCCAAGAAAATTTGCTTTACAAAAGCCTTAGCTGCGAAGAAAATCTAAACTTTTTTGCTCAAATTTACGGCTTAGAGCGCAAACAGCGGCGCTATCAAGTAAGACACTGTTTAAAAGCAGTAAATTTGACAGATAGAGCTACAAGCCCGGTGGAAACTTTGAGCGGAGGAATGCAGCGCCGTTTGAATATTGCGGTGGCTTTGGTACACCAGCCAAAATTAGTAATTTTAGATGAACCGACAACGGGTTTAGATATTGAGGCCCGCTATGAAATTTGGGAGTTAATTCAGCGCTTGCAATCGGAAGGAATTACAATTTTGCTGACAACTCACTTGTTGGATGAAGCTGAGCGGCTGTGTCAGAGAATTGGGATTTTAAAGAATGGCAGTATTGTGGCTGAAGGCAGTTTACAAGAGTTGCAAAAACTGATTCCGGCTCAAGAAATTATCGTGGTAAAAACCGACGAAGAAGCTGAAGTCATCGCCCGCGCTCAAAAATACAGTTTCATCCCCCGCCGCTACGGTAGCGATTTAGCTTTTTGGCTGCCGGAACGTTTAGAATTAAAAGAGATTATTTTGCTGTTCGATGGAATTTCTATTGATTCAATCGCTCGGTATCCGGTGCGGTTAGAACATATTTATGTAGAAGTAACTAAACAAACTGTATCCTAATCCGCGTCCATCCGCGTATATCCGCCCAGTACGCTTCAAAAACGAAAGAAACGGGGTTTTTTACCGAATCTGCCGGCTGTAACGCAGTATTTTCGCAAAAACCCGGTTTCTGACCACCCTAACGAATTTACACTGTCTTAGCCCACTCGATCCAAGTTTCCATCGGGCGGAAACCGACTGATTTGTAAAGCTTTGTCGCCCCTGTCAAACTGTCAGCATCAACGCTGAGTTTAGCTGTGTTTGCACCCGCTGCTTTTAAGGAGTGCAAACCAGCTAATAGCATCGCTTTTCCTAAACCCATTTTCCGAAAGTCGCGCCGCGTACCCAACAATTCAATCCAACCGTCTTTTGTGCCGCTGCGGGCGTTTTTTTGGGGTTTGATTTGACAGTCGCAGAAAGCTGCAAATTTGCAATCGCCCGAAACAGCAATCAAGTCTAATTCCGGCTGATAATTGGCGTCTTGCATCCAATAACGCACGGTTTCCGCAGTTAAATCGTGGTGATTCCAGTGATCGATAAATGACTGGTTGAACATTTCTACCCAAGGTTGGATGTCTTCTTCTCCTGATACGTGTGTCAGCACAAAATCTGCGGGAAATTCGGGTGTTGGTATTGGTTCAGCGAGGGATCGGGCCATTGTCCAAAAATAGCGATCGACCTCAAAGCCCTGTTTTTCTAACAGCCGCATTTCCTCGGTTTGATCCTCACGCCTGTATGTACGCAATTTTGCAGGCAAATTCCGTTCTTTTCCTACTTCGCGCAGCCGCTTTTCCCCCCACTTAATTATGTCTTTTTCCAAACCTGCGCCGCGCACGTTTGGATGCACGTAAAACCAGAGACAAGCGTCGATTTCTGCTGGAGAATCTGGCATATCTAGGAGTGACAAACCGATAAGTTTGTAGTTCCCATCTTCCCATAACTGCACATCGCGGGTTTTGTCTAGTTTTGGTGCATCAAGTATTAGCTTGAGTTCAGTTGCTGAGACTTCTTCGCCGAGTCTATCTACTGCTTCGCAAGCATCGATCAAATTTGCGATCGCGCACCAGTCAGTTTCGCCCTTGTAGGAGCGTGTTGTCAAGATATTCATAGAAAACTTGCAATCCGTAATTTCGGACTGTTCCTCTTAATTGGTATTGGCAAACAAGTACAGTAATTCGGACATTTTGCACAAATGTCAGTAACAGGCAAGATGCCTGTTCCACAAGAGATTTATGTTCTTGTGGGGCGGGTACGCGAACCCGCACGTAAAAAGATTTTAGTTGTTGAGAATAGTGTCGATAAAACTCAGAAACCTGTTTATATCACCCAGGCTTTCAGGTTTTATCTAATTAGGCAATCATAAAAATTGGTTTGCCCGTTCGGGCTAGTTTTGTATGTGAGTTTATGGCTGAATGTCGATGAGTCGCGCTCTCTTTCGTTACCCAGCTTGGTGCTTAAGTAACTACTATTGTTTGAATAAAGTTTCTACAGCTAAGTAAAGAAGTTGTCACCCCCACTGGGTAGTTGATTTTTACTTTTGCTCTGTTTTACAATAAATCCTTGTTCAGGGATTTTTGGCTCCTCTTGTTAACTCGCCCGATCGGGGGAGGGGAGAAGTTGAACTTATTTAAAAGTTACCTATTTCAACTATAACCTGAGCTGTTTTTTTTGGCAAGTTTGAAATCGAGGGATTCTTGCTAGTATTAACGAGGCTGGCATTTGATTGCAGGAGCGCTCCGGCTTTTAACCAGCCGTAACTGTAATTTATATAACGTTTTTCCCTGAATTGATGATTTAATTTTATCCAAACGTTAAACTAACGTTAAACTGTTTTTTACAGATTAATATGAGGTAAATATGCTCGACAACCTCGATTTAGATATTTCCCTGGATAAAGAAACCTATGATGCCAAAATAGAAATTTTAATGCAACAGTTGCGATCGCTCCAACTGGCCTGCAGGGAAAAAAAATTGCCCGCAATCATCGTCCTCGAAGGCTGGGCCGCCGCCGGTAAAGGCGCGCTGGTCAAAAAAATGGTGGGGTACATGGACCCGCGGGGGTTTGCCGTCCACCCGATTTGGCCACCGTCAGATGCAGAAATGGGCTATCCTTTCCTGTGGCGGTTTTGGCAGAAACTCCCCGCCCGCGGCAAAATTGGTTTTTTCTACCACAGTTGGTACACTCATATTCTAGAAGACCGATTGTTCGATCGAGTCTCCGACGCAGAAGTACCGACAGTCATCAGGCAAATCAACACCTTCGAGCGGCAGATGGTTGATGATGGCGCGGCAATTGCCAAATTTTGGATTCACTTGAGCAAAAAAGAGCTCAAGCATCGGCTCAAAAAACTAGAAGACGACGCCTTACAAGCTTGGCGAGTACGACCCGAAGATTGGAAACAAGCCAAAAAATACGAAGAATACACAACTTTTGCCGAAGAAATGGTAGCCCAAACTGGCACGGGCCCCGCACCTTGGACGCTAGTAGAAGGCGATTGTCAGCGGTGGGCGAGAGTCAAAGTTTTAACGCAAATGGCAGCGACAATTACAGAAGCATTAGACAGACTGCCGATGCAATCTGCACCCGTGAAATTGCCACCTCAAGAAAGCTTGCAACCCACCGAACCCGACTTGCTGGCCCAAGTAGATTTAACTCAATCGCTGTCGCCCGACGAATACAAACAGCAACTTCGCGAGGAACAAACCCGTTTTGGCAAACTGCAACAAAGCATCGACGAAGAGGAAATCCCCGTGTTAGTGCTGTTTGAAGGTTGGGACGCCGCCGGTAAAGGAGGAGCCATCAAACGCTTGACGGACATATTAGACCCCCGCAGTTACACCGTTAATGCCTTTGCGGCCCCGACAGATGAAGAAAAAGCGCACCACTACCTGTGGCGGTTCTGGCAGCGGCTGCCAACGGCTGGTAAAATCAGCATTTGCGATCGTAGTTGGTATGGTAGAGTGCTGGTCGAGCGAGTCGAAGGATTTGCCACCGAACCCGAATGGCGCCGAGCTTATCAGGAAATCAACGAATTTGAGGAGCAACTCACCAGTTTCGGTTGTGTCTTAGTTAAATTCTGGCTGCATATCAGTCCTGACGAGCAACTAAAGCGGTTTACAGAGCGGCAAAACAATTCATTTAAACAATACAAACTCACTCCTGAAGATTGGCGAAATCGGGAAAAGTGGAATTATTATGAAGTGGCGGTGAATCAAATGATTCAGCGCACCAGCACGCCGGCTGCTCCCTGGACCCTAATTGCGGCCGATAACAAGTATTATGCTCGTGTTAAAGTAATTCAAACGGTAACGCAGGCAATTCGGAATCAACTGAAGCGCCGATAAATTGGGATTGGTGAATCGGTAACAGGTAATGGGGAAAAAAGTAGGCAGAACAAAGCAGGCTTGAATTGTCAATTCCACCTGCGGCGTGCTCGATCCATTACCAATTACCAATCAACTATTACCAGTTATCAATTACCAATTAACTGTCAGCAATCTGTGACTGGAAGTAGCGGGCTTGCACCCTGCAGCCAATAGTTGATAGCTGACCGGAATCGAGCATCAGGATAAATGCGATTCGGACTGCGGTATTGGCGAAAGTTAAAAACCCACCGATGCCCGTATTTCCTTCCGCACCTAAATTCGCGCTCGTTTCCAAACTTCTGTACTAATTTATGAAGACACAGAATATTGCAAGATGCCAGAACTGTTAGCTCGCATTCTATTTCTATTCCTCCTGTTCTCACTGATCAAATCGTGGTGGGATCAATCAGGAGGTAAAGACAATCCATTATTAGACCGACTGCGCGTTTTGCTGCTGATCAGCCTTTTGATCCTAGCTTTTTTTGCACCAGACACCCCGGTCGGAGCAGCGATTTTCGGGCTCATAGCCTTCTTCTTTAAGCCGCTGGGTTTTTCCATCACTCTGCTGGTGATTGCATCGGCGCTGATCACGAACGGGGGCATCCGCAACCCGGCGCCGAGAATGATCCTGGCAGCGCTGCTAGTTTTGATCCTTTCGAGTATGCCAGTTGTCGCTTACTGGTTCGCCGAGCAAGCAGAACGGGACGCCGCCGCAGCCGTTCGCACAGTTTGCTGCGACGAAACCGCAGCCGCGATCGTCCTGCTGGGCAAGGGAACCACTCAGCCCCACATCCCCAACCGAGTGGCGATTCAACTAACAGATACAGGCAATCGCCTGCCCTATGCAGCCGTTTTGTACCGCCAAAAAGTGGCACCGATGGTCATCGTTACCGCTGGCCCCAGACCAGAGTTGGAGGGTTATGTTGGGGAAGCGAAGGATATCGAGACTTTGCTGGCAAACAACATGGGCGTGCCGCGCAGCAGTATCGTTCTCGACGATAACGGCAGCAACATACGCACCAGCGCCCAAGAGGTGAGAAAGATACTCGACAGCCGTGGCGCCCCGCGCAAAGTAATCCTGGTAACATCTGCGATTCAGATGCGCCGTGCCAGCCTCGCTTTTGCGAATATGGGAATCCAGGTGATTCCGAGGGCTACCGACTTCTACACTTTTCAACCCACTTCAGGAGGGAAATCCAGTAGACTTCGGTTAGACGCGGGAGATTTTTTGCCTAGTGCAGAAGCTTTGGTAACTACGACGCGAGTATTCGATGAATATTTCGGGTCTTTCTATTACTATTTGCGTGGCTGGCAGGCTCCCAGGGCTTAAAGTGGCAAGTTGCTGGTGTTTTTCTTAGGCAACAGCGACTGCTCCCCAGATTGGTTTAACATCTGATGAGAATGAGACCTTTGTGGGGAGCTGTATTTTTTTCTCATTCCGGCGGGATCGCCGACAATCAAGTTTGCCATGAATGCAAACAATACCCAAAAGATAACTGGCTCCCACTCGGATTTTTTGGGCGGTGCTTCTGGGGTTGTGACAGATTCGACGTTGACTTTGATATCTAGTTTGCCTTCAATTTCTTTGCCTTTGAGAACTCCCTCCTTGCACACACCCTTAAAAATCATGGGAGCGGGCTTTGGTGCTTCTGCTTTCGGTTCGTCTGCCATTTTTTTATCCTGGTTTTGGTGAATCCGGTTGGATAGTACATTCTTAAAGGTTCGGGGGTTTTCCGGACAGGATTTCGCGAACTCTGAAAGAATTAAGTTAAATATGCACCCCGCCCCTTGCTGGGGCTTCAACATAAGAATCTGAAGGCATTTCCAGCTAGTGCTGGTTGGTTTTAGATAGCAGCCTTGCCTTGAAGCTGCTACTTATATATCCGGGTGAAGGGAAGATTTTTATGCAAAGTACAGGTTTTTTATGAAAAATTTATTTGCTCCCGACGGGCCCAAAGGTCAATAGCCTGAAGTTCGAGCTTGGTTGAGATCCCCGAAGAAACCCAGTTTCTTCCCGCAGCGGGCCCAAGTTACGCAATTCGGTTAATAAACGGGGTTTATGGCACAATATCGCGCCAAGAATGCCAATCTAAAATTTAAAATAATCGAAATAATCGAGAGTGAAAATATCCACCAGCAAACTATCTGGCCTGCAACCCGAACAACTGGCTGCTTGGGCAAAAGAGGCAATTAATCGCAGTAAATTCGGTCAAATTCCCGCGTACATACCTCTCCTTGCACAAGCAGACAGACAAAGGTTAGCCGTGCAAATTCGGGCAATTGATGGTCAAATTGTGAGCTGGGGTAGCATTGCTCAAACATTCCCGCTGATGAGTGTAGTCAAGCCTTTTGTGCTGCTTTATTTGCTGTGCGAATTGGGCGAAAAAAGGGTATTTGACTGCGTTGGCTGCGAGCCTTCGGAACTGCCTTTCAATTCCCTAACTCAACTCGAAATAGACCAAGGGAAGCCGAGAAACCCGATGATTAATAGCGGGGCGATCGCCCTAGCGTCTTTGATTCCCGGTCAAAATGCTGTGTCGCGCTGTCAAAACTTGCGAACTTGGTTAAATCAACAGGCAAACAGTCAGTTATTTGTTGATGAGTTAATGCTCGATTCAGTGAAGACAAATCCGAATCAAAATAATTGGAATATCGCCTTAAAAATGGTAGAATCTGGTTGTATTCAAAACTCAGAAATTGCTTTAGAAACCTATAATCGCGTTTGCTGTTTGTCGGGAACCGTGGAGGATTTAGCTAAGCTGGGGATGGTTTTGGTAAATAGTGGCGATCGACCAATGGGGGAAAACTGCCGTACTGTCAAAGCGCTGATGGCCACTTGCGGTTTGTATGAAGCATCCGGCCGCTTTGCGCTGCGGGTGGGGTTGCCGGCAAAGTCGGGAGTTAGCGGGGCAATGCTGTCGGTAATTCCGGGCCAGGGGGCGATCGGCTTTTACAGTCCGCCCCTGGATAAAGACGGAAATTCAGTCGCCGGCTTATTTCTGTTAGAAAAAATCGCTAAAACTCTGCGGCTAAGCGTATTTAATTAGATTGGGAATTGGGAATTGGGAATTGGGAATTGGGAAACAATATAATTCCGTAGCGGCGGTTTTTACGACAACAATATCTAATCAGTAAAAACCAGCTTTATAAACCCGCCCCCACACCGCTAATAATGTACATCAACCAACAGGGGCGATCGCCTGAAAAAATGTATATTTCGATTTACCGTGGGGCGGGGGCGGGTTTTTGAGATTATTTGTTTGAGGCGTAGATTGTCGAAAAACCCGCCCCTTGTATCTTAAAAGAGTCAGGCGATAGATCGCTACGTCAGTCAGTTGATCGAGCCGTCAATCAGG
>NZ_JAUBTR010000091.1:0-23143 GCF_036705045.1 Microcoleus sp. BR0-C5 | reverse complement strand
TAGCGTTCGCTACAACTGGTGAAAATCCTTTATTCATGGAGTATTCATTCCTATCTTATACTGAGCTTGAGAGTCATGATAGAATCTCCCAGCCAAACAGGAAAGCGATTATACTGCACCCTCTTTTTATTGTCTGTTACATTTGATACTAAATTAGATGCGCTTACCCTGATAGTCTTGTGCAATCGCCCCCGCGCTCGAACCACCACCAGTCAGAATATCTAGTGACTGCGATCGCCGGGGAATTTCATTCTCCAAAGCCAGCCCAAAAGCTAGTATTTGAGTAAATTGGGTAGCGCTAAAATTATTGTCGCTCACTAGCACTACAGATTGCTGTCCGTTCGGCAACACTGGCCCCAAAGTCATACCTTCAACATTATCCAACCCTGTCGGCAAACCCAGGGTGTCAAAATTGAGTACCAAGCGTTTCTCAACAGGTCTGACAGTATTAATGTTAAGTAGGTGTGCAGAATTAATTACACAATATTTCTACTGAAACCCTTGCCTAGCAAGGAGTCTTTATGTAATTAATTTTGTGTGGTTACTTAATAGCATTCAGCGAATTAATATCGCTAATATCGCTGGCTCCGTTTAGCCGGACTTCGTAGAGTTTGATGGTATTTCCCGTGCCCGGTGCGCCTGCTGAAAAAGAGCGTTCTAGTGCTAAGAAAGTGCCGCGATTGTCTAAAGCCAACAGTTCCACTAAACCGTTTGTATTAAAGCCTGTCTCTGGAACTGCTGGAACTGCCACCGGGTCAGTTAGATAAAGAAATTCTTGTTCCGGCTGTCCTGTAGTTAAATTGTATTTGAGAATGCGCGATCGCGAACCGGTATTAATTGTTGCGATCGGCCCGTCTTGCACTAAAGCATTCTCCGTTGCTGTAAACAAGAATCTCCCATCAGGAGTAATTGTCAGATTTTCAAAAGCTAAATTGTTGCGAATTCCCGCTGTTGGTGCATCTGCTGGACCTATAACTGGTACAAACTTTGAGGGTACGGGTAATTGTCGCAACTGGCGACCTGTCCCTAAAGCAAACTCGTTGACAAATGGACTCTGAAGTCTACCAGCCAAGGTAGTGACTTCGCCTTCTGAGGAAACAAACACAGTGCCGTTACTCGTTAAACCGATGCCTTCCGGGTCGATAGTATTAGTAGCAAAAGGTTGATTGTTTTGGTTGAGCAGAGTTGTCACCCCAGAGAAATTAATCCCGGAACTAGACAGCGAACCAGAACTTAAATCGATGTTGAGAGTATAGAATCTGGCTGGATTTCTGTCCGAACGATCGTCAGAAATACTGTAATAGCGGTTGTTAATTTGGTCGTAATCAATGCCAGAAAGTCCGCCCACTTGAGTTCCTTCTACAGTGACGGAACCTGTTGGATAAGTAGCTTGTCCGATGAAATTGATATTTCTGACACTGGTGCGGGGAGAGCGATCGCCCACAGCAATATCGGCCCAAACTAAACTGTGGTCAGAAGTAGGAGTATTTTCCGCAGTTTGGCGATCGCCCACCAATCTGTACAGCGGATCTGTCGTCAAAGGCCAAAATACCCCAGCATCATTAATCGGCAAGTCAGCCGACGGCAAAACATAATCAACTCGCAGATTTCCCGGGTTATTTCCTGCATCTCCAAAATCCGCCGTATCAAAAGCCGGATTGCCTTTATGGTTGACATTATTACCGCCGTCTGCTACTTGTTGAATGCCGCCTAAACTTGCAGGAATTACGCTAGTGACTCCTGTATTTACTCGCGAGTTATTTAGCAACTGCAAAATCGCATTGTCAAAACTATCCCCATCAAAAGGATCGGCATTTTGGTCGCCCATAATTACAAAACTAGCATTGGGGGCAAGTCCGCCAACTGTGCGGCGATCGTCGTAAATATAACTACCTCTACCGGGAGTAACGTAATCTGCCCAAAAGCTAATTTCATCATGATTTCGCCTGCCGTTTCTGTCTTCAGGGCCGTCAAATACAGGCGGGGTCGGATGACTGACTAAGGCGTGAACAATCTCGCCGTTGATATTGATTGGCACATCCCAGTGACTCTTGGACGAAAGGCGAAATGCGTTTAATTCATCAGGCGAGTAATAGTCATTTGCTGCGGGGGTAGACGGGTCATCCGGCAATAATGCCCCTGGCATATCTTTCCAAAGGAAGTTTTGGAACGTGCGAATATTGGCAGTATCAATGGGATATTTTGAGTACAGAGCCATTCCGTATTGTCCAGGAAAATCCCCAAACCCGAAAGCGTCGTTGCCGTAACCGTTTGTGCCAATTTGTGTGACAACAGAACCGTTGTTGTCTAAATCTAAACCCGAAGCAATGCCCGTGTTAGAAGGGGCAGTATAGCGAAAGGGATAATTAACAGGAGTTGCGCCATTTTGACTGACTGACAGATAGTTTTGCTGAAACAAATCTAGCGCTGTGCTGCTGCTGTCGTAGTCAAATTCGTTAATTAACAAAACATCTGGATTCACCCGCTGAATTGTTTCAGCGACATTCTTTGCTTGCTGGTTGTTGGGAGTAGATAAATCTGTAATTAACCGACCTGCATTACTGCGGTTCAAAGAAGCGTTGAAGCTAGAAAAGCGAACTCCCGGAACTGAGTTTTGGGCTACCGTGAAATCTCCTGCATCGAAGGAGTTGACTCCCTCCAAAATCGCGATAAATTCGTTAGTTGCTGTATCTCGCAGAACAATGCTGTTGCTGAAATTACCCGTACCTGGAGAAATTTCGATATTAGCCGGGGAGATTCCGCTTAAACTAATTAAGTCTTGACCTTTAACAAAATCGGTGATCAGGTCAGCATTTTCGAGTTGGGAACCGCCAGTAGTGCGCGTTCCTATCCGCCCGATAGCGAAAATATTTTTACCGCCACCTCCAGTTAAAACGTCACGATCGAGGTCGCCGGAGAGAAAATCGTCTCCTTCGCCACCTTGAAGGGTATCCTGGTTTCGACCGCCGTAGAGTGCGTCATTTCCCGCACCGCCCAATAAAAAGTCATTACCTGAATTACCAAAAAGGCGATTATTTCCTTCCTGACCAGAGATGGCGTCATCGCCCCCCAACCCTGAAATTAAGTCCGCTGCGATCGTCCCGCTTAATGTGTCATTCCCTGATGTGCCGTTAATTGCTGCCACGTTAAGTCACTCCTCTATACCGCTGAAGTCAAATATTTTCGGCTTTGCGAGTATAGTCTCACGCTACGATTAAAGACTAATTATTTATTGGTTAAAAACTCGCGCACTTTCCTTCATTGAGGCGATCACTCCCGACAGCATAGATGAATGTGATTTTTATGTCTTTACTTCCAATTTTGGAGACATAATAATGCCCATTGACCACAAACTCCTAGGCTTAAATTTAAATTAACCTTTCCTTTACAAAGATTGTGTAGAGTATTCTAGGGTTCACTGTTTCTAGCTACTTAGAAACAATCTAGCGGGCTTCACGAGTCAAATCTGTAGCGAGGGTAACAAGGTGTTTCTAAATCAGACGCTAAGGGTACTCTGCTACTGGCTATCACCTTAGCCAAAAGTCTTTATCTAAAGAAGTCGTTCGTGCTGCATCGCCTTTAGCCTGACTGTTTATTCAGGTTACATTCGTCGTGAATCGGACATTCTCAGGGCAAATAATTCCCCTGGTTTGAAACCTAAAACATCTTGAGGATAAGCGATCACCCTCAAAGCACCTTTAAATTCAAGATGGCGTTCTCCCGTGCGATCGTCGCCAACCAACTCAACAAATTTCCACACTAATCAAAACAGGTTCTACCAACCAATGGCACCCACATATCACGACCTTCTTATCGGTTCGCTAACGCAGGATTGGTCAAACACAAGTCTCATCGCTGTTAATGATGACTGGTCTGGTATCCCAAGTATTGATGGTTTTCGCGGAGATGAACTAACAGGCGCAACGGGAACAGATCCACAAACCATTGTTGTGGCCGGCACATCGCCAATTGATGTCAATGCAAATCAGACCAATCCCAACACCTTCACCACCGGTGGGGTTGCTGAATTTGAGATTGCCAACCCCGTTGTTGCCCTTACTGGTTCCGGTACAGCAGATGCCCCTTTTTTGCTGATTTACCTCAACACTGTCGGCGTTACGAACATCAACGTCTCCTTTAATCTCCGCGATGTGGATGGATCTGTCGATAACGCTGTTCAACCAGTTGCTTTGCAATACCGCGTCGGCACATCCGGCAATTTTATTAATATCCCTGCTGGCTACGTTGCAGATGCCAGCACAGATCCAAGTTTAGCAACCGAATTCACACCAGTTAATGTTACGTTGCCAGCAGCAGCACAGAATCAATCTCAAGTTCAGCTCCGGGTGATCACAACCAACGCTGTTGGGAATGATGAGTGGATTGGGGTTGATGACATTAGCATCACAGGCACTCCCGGTGGTGGCGAACCGACAACAACGGTCACACTCCAGGCAACAGACACAAACGCAGCAGAGGCAGGGCAAGAGCCAGGGACGTTTAGAATTACACGCACAGGCGACACGAGTGCAGCCCTGAATGTGAACTACACCGTCGCCACGGGTTCGGGTCAGGCGACTAATGGCACGGACTATACGCCCAACTTGACGGGAACTGCCACCATTGACGCGGGGCAATCCTTTGTCGATTTGACGATCGCCCCAGTAGACGATAGTGCAGTCGAAGGCAATGAAACTGTCACGCTCAACCTAGTCGATACCAGCGACTATGACCTCGGTGGTTCCAGCGCGGCGACAGTGACCATTGCAGATAATGATGTGCCACTGACCCGCATCCGCGACATTCAAGGAACGGATCACATCTCCCCCCTTCTTACCTCTGCAACCGATCGAGTCGGTGTCTTCAATGTTGGCGGAATCGTTACCGCCAAAGCTTCTAACGGATTCTACCTCCAAGACCCCACGCCCGATGCCGATGCTGCAACATCTGAGGGAATTTTTGTCTTCACAGGCACGAATTCCGCAGGTTCAGCCATTCTCAACAGTGTTAGCATCGGTGGTGCTGTTCTCGTCACGGGTACTGTGAGCGAGTTCCGTCCTGCAGGGAATGCGAATAACCTCACGACTACCCAGATTAGTAACACCTCGACACAAGCTTTGAGCGTTACCCCCTGGACAACGGCACCCACAACTACGATTACCCCCACAATTGTCAATCCTCCGACAACAGCCATTAACAATGACTTCTCCGCTGGAAGTCCTGGCAACGTGGAAACAGGCGGTGATTTTGAGCCTACTACTGAAGGCATTGATTACTATGAAAGCCTGGAAGGAATGCTGGTACAGGTAAACAATCCTGTAGCTGTTAGTCCGACAAACAGTTTTGGGGAGATTTGGGTACTTGATGACAATGGCGCAGATGCCACGGGGCGGACGGCTCGTGGGGGTAGCCTCATCAGCCCTAATGACTTTAATCCAGAACGCATTCAGATTGAGGATGATCTAATTCGTCCTGGCTCTTCGTCACCCTTGGTAGATGTCGGAGCGCAACTCGACACAGTGACAGGGGTGATCGGCTACAACTTCAACAACTACGAAGTGCTGGCAACTTCGCCCATCACTGTTGATACTCCCAGTCTCTTAGAGAAGGAAGTCACTACCCTAAACCCAGTTGATGACAAGCTGACAGTCGCTACCTTTAATGTGGAGAACTTAGACCCAGGTGATGGGTCTACCCAGTTTAATGCCTTGACTCAACGCATCGTTACGAACCTGCAATCACCGGACATTATTACCCTAGAGGAGATTCAAGACAATAACGGTCCGACTAACGATAGCGTTGTTGATGCTGCCACGACCTACAACACTTTGATCGCAGCGATTCAGGCGGCAGGCGGCCCGACTTATGAGTTCCGTCAGATTAACCCAACTGATGACCGGGATGGTGGTGAACCGGGGGGAAATATCCGCGTCGGTTTTCTATTTAAGCCAGAACGGGTCACGTATGTAGATCGTCCGGGTGGAACAGCCACAACGCAAACTACTGTAAATAATGTAGGTGGCGACCCGCAGCTTTCCTTCAGTCCGGGTCGGATCGTTGACACTGACCTCTCAGATGGTGATGCGTTTGCCAATAGCCGTAAGCCTTTGGTTGGGGAGTTTATATTTAACGGTCACAAGCTGTTTGTGATTGGAAACCACTTCAATTCCAAGGGCGGCGATCAGTCCCTCTTTGGCCCGAACCAGCCTCCCGTCGTCACGAGTGAAATCCAACGCCGCCAGCAAGCGCAGATTGTTAACAACTTTGTAGATAACCTTCTCGCCGCAGACTCTACGGCAAATGTGATTGTTTTGGGTGACTTGAATGACTTTCCGTTTTCTGAACCTTTGAACATCCTTAAAGGGACACCGGGTGGTGTGGGTACACCAATCCTGAACAATCTGATCGAGACTCTACCCGCCAACGAGCAGTACACCTACAACTTCCAAGGCAACGCGCAGGTTTTGGATCACATCTTGGCGAGCAATACGCTGTTTAATAATTTAGATGAGTTTGATGTTGTTCATATCAACTCTGAGTTTGCGGATCAGGATAGTGACCACGATCCCAGTGTGACTCGTTTCACGTTTCCTCAGTATGTCGGGACACCAAAAAATGATTCCTTTACTGGCACCGATTTGAATGAAGTCATTACTGGTGGTGAAGGGGGGGATAGGCTTACGGGTGGCGGTGGTAGCGATCGCTTTGTCTACACCAACATTGAGGATTCAGGAGATCGGATTGAGGACTTTATCACTGGCACTGATAAAATCGTTCTCACCCAGTTGCTCGATAGCTTGGTTCCTGGGGGCTACGACGGCAAAAACGCGATCGCGGATGGTTATGTGCAGTTGGTTCAAAGAGATAGCAAAGTTGTCCTCCAGATCAATCAAGATGGCTTCAGTAATGACAACAAATTCAAAAATTACATTACTGTCGAAAACGTTCTGGCGGCAGACTTGAGCGCTCTGAACAACTTTGTATTTTAGAGGTGTTTGGTTGAGCAATCTTAGAAAAGTCAGTGTAAGTGCTTTGTATTAGCATTTTTACCGTAGGAAATCACCCAAACGATTGCTCAACCAGCTTAAGGGTATAATACTCCTCTGATGAACTCCATTTCTAGACCTCTATAAGGTTTAGGAATGGAGTTTACGGGGTGACAACGTTTCTGAAACCATGATGCTAAAAGCATTTAATACCTTTAGAGTAGGTTAAACAGGTGGACTTGGATGATCCAAAATCCCTGTAATCAAGGTTTCGCCATCAAATGTGAGAGGTTGAATTGACGATCGCCCAGCTTCCAGATTGGCTCGCAGTTCCTTAGTACCGAGATGCCAGCGGTATGATCCAAGGGCGATCGCCCCAAAAATGCCAACTACAAGCGCGAGGATAATTAGTACGATCGCCGATCGCCACATGGTGATTCCTCTTGATACCTAAAAACGAGTTAATCCAGCGCGAGTCTTACACCCATCTACCGACTACAACTCTCACCGTTCCATCTGCCAAAGTTTCCTCTTCTTCAACATAAAAACCCTCTGACAGCACCGCCGCCATCAAAGTTTTGCGCGCGTATTTTTGACTAATTGAATTGACAAATTCCTGCTGATTAATTCGAGCGCCCCACAAATCCGCCACCAATTCGTAATCCTCTCCGCTGCGGCGAAAACCCAAATCGTAACCATTGGATTGCCGAATCACGTACTCGGCATTAGTTTTGTCACCCCGATAACCCCGTACCTGCACATTGCACTCTACTTGATAACCCAACTCTTCCAACACTTGATGTAGCAGTTCGCCGTTCTTGATCTGAACCTTGATCGTTGTGAAGTGTGACATATCACTTTCGGATTTTTGTGTGAAACGCTAATTTGATTATAATACTATAAACTGCAACAGTCAATAAGTTATAAGTTGCGCTCTTCAACTAGGTTTGAGCGTCAGCGAAAGCAGCCGGGTTACAAGCCCCCGGATTCATCTGTGCAGAAATTAAAAAGATAGTATCCGATAACAATTCCCCCGATTTATCCGTGAGTTCGCTTTCTTCAATCCTCCAATTCTTCAATTCTTCAATTCTTCAATTCTTCAATCCTATGATTCATCCGTGAGTTCGCTTTCTTCAATCCTCCAATTCTTCAATTCTTCAATTCTTCAATTCTTCAATTCTTCAATCCTATGATTCATCCGTGAGTTCGCTTTCTGCAATACTCCAATTCTTCAAATCTAAAATCTAAAATCTAAAATCTAAAATCCTATGGCCGACAATTCTAACCAACCCAGAGAATATGATGCCGTCCTCGGCGGCCAAAGTCAAATCCCGATCGCCGGCGCTGTTTTGGGAGGCATCGCTGGAGTCAAGCAGCGCTTCAACAGTCGTAGTATCGAGTCGCGGATGGCCGCTGTTAAAGATACTCCTAAATACGGAGGCGCTGGTTTAAATTTAGCAATTGAGGCGCTGCTTGACCCCGCACCCGAAGTGCAGCGAGTTGCTTATTTAATTTTGCGACAAAGGACAGAACCTTTAGTCAGCCAAGCTTTAAAAGAATTCGTGCCTTACAAGCTTTTTGACTGCATCCGCAGTGTGAAAACTGGGACAAATGTTGCGATTAGTCCCGGAGGCGATCGCACGGCGAGTTTGCACGGGAAAATAATTAGAATTTGCGATGTAGAGACAGGAGAAATACTCTATACTGTTGACAAGTATCCCCGCGCTCAAGAAACTTTTGTGCTATGCCAAGAAAGCGAAGTTTTTGTGAGGAGCAGAAATACTCCGAAACATCGTGCGATCGAAATTTGGCAAGGAGGAGAATTGCGGCATACTTCCCTCGGACATGAAGGGGAAATTAGCGCAATTGTCCTCAGTCCCGACAGTCAAGTTATCGCCACAGGTTCGGCAGATACTACTATCAAAATTTGGAATTTAGAGACGGGAAAGTTAATCTGTACTTTTGGCAATCTTTTAACTTGGGGAGCTCATAAAGCAGGAATTGTTAGTCTTGCTTTTAGCCCGATCACACAAACTCTCGCTAGCAGCAGTTCTGACGGTACAATTAAACTGTGGAACCTCCGCAGCAGAGAATGCTCCCAAACAATTAAAGGTTATGCGAATTGTCTGGCTTTCAGTCCAGACGGGCAGACTTTGGCGACTGGTGGCTGGGACAGAAACATTCAACTGCGGCAGCTATCTAATCCAGATAGTTCAATCACTTTGGCGGGGCATTTTAACTCGATAAATGCGATCGCCTTTAGTCCCGACGGACGCACTGTTTTTAGTGCTAGTGCTGATGGTAATATCAAATGTTGGAATGCCAGTACAGGCGAAAATATTCACACTCTCAGCGGACATCAAAACTCTGTTACTTGTCTTACTTTTAGCAGCGATGGTGAAACTATTATCAGTGGAAGTATAGACAAAACGGTCAAAAATTGGGGAGTTATACCATTTGAGATTTGAGATTTGAGATTTGAGATTTGAGATTTGAGATTGAAGAATAGGGAATGACTGCTCGGCTATAGGTTGGGAGCTTGCCTAAAGTTGCAATTTTATTGACGGGTATTAATTGAATTTCCGCTAATACCAGACTAAGAAAATATTATTTCCATGCAAACATAAAGGATATTATTATATTTTTTATCACTCAATCAGCTTTTTTCGTATAAAGTCGGTTTAGCAAAGCAAGCCTGCGTCCAGGACTATTCTCATAAAACTCGCCCGGACGGACTTCCTAACTACAAACACTTTTTATGACTGGTAATTGACCGGATATGATATCAAGAGTGCGTCCTGGAGTGTTTAATATTTCCAAATTCCTGATTCCTGATTCCTCGGTGCGTGAATCTACGCAAACAAATATAATAAATTTACAATCCTAGTTCTTGTGCAAGCCGAGAATTGCGGAACTTGTTTTTGCATTACTACAAATAGTTACCGTAAAAATACTGACGGGCAGGCATTATTCAGCTTATGATCAATTTGTGAAGTGTCGCCGGAAAGCCTGAGATACCCGCAATTTCTGAATCCTTTAAGGTAGCTTTAATATATGGCAGATTGGTCGCATGAGTATTCGTGCTAATTGTAATATGTGACTTAAAAAGTTTATGCTTAAAAGATAGGCTGAGGTTAAATATACAGTGCGCCCTAGAGTAACCATGTCACACTGCAACCAATCCATCTGTCGTTCCCGCAATCTCGCAGAAATGTGCGATACTGCTGCCAGTTGGCAGCAAAAAGCCGATCGACTAACGGTAGAATTAAACACCACCCAGGATCTGCTTCACGCAGAAATCGATCGGCTCAAACAAGCCAACGAAACCCTTCACGCCGCCGTCAGTTGTGCCCCCGTTTTCCTGTGGGCAACAGACAGAGACGGCAAGTTAACCCTTGCAGCAGGGAAAGGATTAGAAAATTTGGGACTCAAACCAGGTGCAACTGTCGGGCGATCGATTTTTGAAGTTTACAGCAGCCAGCCAGATATCTTAGAAAATATTGCCGAGGTACTAGCAGGAAACGATCGCACTTGGAACGTCCGAGAGAGGCATTGTATTCACGAAATTCGATCGGCAGCCCTGCGAGATGGAAACGGCGAAGTTGTCGGGGCAGTTGGTGTTTCTACTGAAATTACCGAGCGCGAGCAGTTCATCGCCACTCTGAAAACGGCAAATCAAGAATTAGAAGACAGACTTCAGCAGCAAACGGCAGTCTTCAATGTAGCACTTGCCGAAAGCGAAAAAAAGTACCGTAACCTCGTAGAAACCTCCCAAGAATTGATTTGGTCGATCGATATTGAAGGCCTCTTGACTTTTGTCAATTCCGCCGCCAAACGCATCTACGGTTACGAACCGCCAGAAATGATCGGACGGCGCTTCACCGATTTTTTAGTTCCCGATCAAGAAAGTAGACCAAGAGAAATATTTGCCCAACTTTTAGCAAAAACCAAACTTCAGCCACAAACCGCTAATTCTCCTTACGAAACAGTACACATTCGCAAAGACGGTACTCCCGTCCACCTGCGCGTCAACAGCATCGTCAACCAAGCTGAAAACGGCGCTATTTTAGGCTTGTGCGGAACGGCGACAGATATTAGCGATCGCAAGCGATCGGAAGAAGCACTCCAAGAAGCTACAGACCAACTTCGCGCCGTTTTGGATGCCGTACCCGGACTGATTTCTTGGATCAGTTCAGATTTGCGGTATATTGGAGTCAACCAGCACTTAGCAACCTCATTCAACCTGTCTCCTGAAAGCTTTGTCGGTCAAGAAATCAACTTTCTCGACAAAGGCTCGAATTTCGGAGAACTGATCCGAATTTTTTTTGACAGTTCATCTCAGCAAACCTGCCAAGAAATAGAAATAGAAATTAACGGTTTCGTCCGCAACTATTTGATAGTAGCTCAGAAATATCATCAGGGAAGCGCAGCAGTTTCTGTAGGAATAGACATTACCGACCGCAAGCGTGCGGAAGCTCTCAAAAACCAATTGATCTGCTCGTTGCAAGAATCAGAACACAAATTTCGCAGCCTTTATGAAGCCACCAGCGACGCAGTAATGTTGCTTGACGAAAAGGAGTTTTTTGACTGCAACCCCGCCACCTTAAAAATATTTGGCTGTAGCAACAAACAAGAATTTTACGGCAAGCATCCGAGGGAATTTTCTCCGCCGTTTCAGCCTAACGGACAAGATTCAGCCAGTTTAGCTGCACAGAAAATGAACATAGCAATGCTCATAGGTAGCTGTCGATTTGACTGGGTACACCAACGACTCGACGGTTCAGAATTTTCTGCAGAAGTTCTGTTAAACGCAATGGAAATTAACGGACAAAAATTTCTCCAAGCTGTAGTACGCGACATTACAGACCGCAAACGGGATGAAGATCAAATCAAAGCCTCCCTCGCCGAAAAAGAAGTCCTTCTCCAAGAAATTCACCACCGCGTCAAAAACAACCTCCAAGTTATTTCTAGCCTGCTGAAACTTCAGTCTCGCTACATTCAAGACAGCCGCGTTAGTGAAATGTTAAAAGAAAGTCAAAACCGAGTCAGATCAATGGCCCTGGTTCACGAACAATTGTATCAATCCAAAGACTTGTCAAACATTGACTTTGCTGAATACATCCAAAATCTCGCCCACAATTTATTCCAAGCTTATGAAAATCATGCAGAAGGCGTCAACTTGCAAACAAATATTGCGCCGTGTTCTCTCAATATTGATACGGCAGTTCCTTGCGGGTTAATTATCAACGAGCTTGTGACAAACGCCCTCAAATATGCCTTTAAAGGACAAGTTAAAGGTAAAATTAACATAGATTTCACTTTAGATAATAACAGATTTTGCGTGCTAACCGTGAGTGACAACGGAATTGGTTTTCCTCAAGACTTAGATTATCGCAAAGCCCGAACATTGGGTTTGCGATTGGTCGGGTCTTTAGTCAAGCAAATCCGGGGGGGAATAGAACTGTTAGAAACTGCTGGCACGACTTTTAGAATAACCTTTTGTCAACCAAAATTACGCTCTGAGGAGAAAAATTAGTGTCCAACAAAAAAATTCTGATAGTTGAAGACGAGAGCATCATTGCGGAAGACATTTCCGACAGTTTGATATCTTTAGGATATAGAATAACTGGGATGGTCTATTCGGGAGAAGAAGCGATTGAATCGGCAGCCAAGTTACGCCCGGATTTAGTTTTAATGGATGTTAACCTGCAAGGAGAAATCGACGGCATTACAGCAGCGGAAGAAATTCGCTTGCGATTTCAAATCCCGGTAGTTTATCTGACAGCCTATGCCGATGAAACTACTTTGCGACGAGTCAATAGTACAAAACCGTTTGGCTATATTGTCAAGCCATTTGAAGAAAAAAACTTGCACACAACTATTCAACTGGCACTCTACCGACACCAGTATGACAGCTTGACCAACCTGCCGAATCGTTCATTTTTGCGAGAAAAGTTAAGTCGAGTATTAGATGGTCAAAAAGAATTGTCAGGAGTCGTTCCAGTTGTCACGCTTAGCTTAGATAAAATCAACCGCATTAACAGTACCTGGGGACACGATATCGGCGACTCGGTGCTTTGCAGCATCGCCCAGCGGCTAACTAACTGCATGGAAAACATTCATATTGTTGCTCGTTTGGAAGCGGCAGAATTCGCGCTGATTCTTAAACCAGTTGCAGAAAAACAGGATGTGGCTAAGATTGCTCAAAACATTTTAGATATTGTATCCCAATCTATGATTGTCAAAGATTGCGAAGTCTATGTCACTGCTAGTATCGGGATCTGCTTGTATCCCGGAGACGGCACCGACGGAGATGAAATGCTGAAAAATGCTTATATAGCAATGTATCAATCTCAGCAGAAAGGCGGGAATAATTATCATTTTTATACGCCCACAAAAGCTAATTATTTCATCAATACACTTCTTCAAGAAACTTCCCTGCGCCATGCTTTAAAAAGCTCAGAATTTGAAATCTACTATCAGCCGCAAATAGCAATTAAAACAGGTAAAATTATTGGTGCTGAAGCTTTGGTGCGCTGGAATCATCCAGAACGGGGGCGAGTTTCTCCGGGGGAATTTATTCCAATGGCTGAAGAGATGGGCTTGATTGCGCCGTTGGGTGAATGGGTATTAGAGACTGCTTGCAGGCAAACTAAAACATGGCAAAAAGCAGGTTTACCGCCCCTGCGAGTCGCAGTTAACGTATCAGCCCGTCAATTCGAGCGCAAAAATTTCACGGAAAGAGTCAGGGAGATATTAACAGAAACCGCTCTCGATCCCAAGTGTTTGGAATTAGAACTGACGGAAAGTCTGGTTTTGCAAGACGAAATTGCAGCAGCTAAAGCTTTTACGGTGTGGAAAGAGCAGGGGATTAGGATAGCAATTGATGATTTTGGAATGGGATATTCTTCTTTGAGTTATCCAAAACGCTTTCCGTTTGATGTGATCAAAATTGACAAGAGTTTTATTCGCGATATTGCAGACGATCGCCAAAATGCAGCGATAACAATAGCGATTATTCAAATGGCACACTGCATGAACATGACGGTGGTGGCTGAGGGGGTAGAAAATGAGCAAGAACTTGATTTTTTGTGCGAGTACGAATGCGACGAAATTCAAGGCCATCTTTTCAGCCAAGCTTTGCCAAGGGCTGAGTTTGAAGCGCTGCTGAAAAGCGATAAGTGCTGGGATTTACATCAATTCCGGTTGCAATCCTCCGGAATTGTTGAGTGTTGAGTGTTGACTGTTGAGTGTTGACTGTTGACTGTTGACTGTTGACTGATGACTCATTCAAAAGATACGATCGCCCAACCAACTTCCCAGCCACAGCCCAAAACCGGAAGTAGCCACCAACAGGATAAACGTATAAAGCGCGCTGCCGGTGTGGATCAACCTTTCAGCAGCTACCATCCGGGCCACAACTCCAGCAATAATCCCGATCGCAGCCCAAGCCCCATAAACAGTCTTAGACCCGGCGATAGCCAAGGCTTGGACGATGGCCCCCGATCCCGCCCCAGCCAAAACCCCCGCCCACGCCCCAATCCCCAGCCCGATCGCACCAGAGAGCCCGACGGGGCCGCCAGAATTCCCACCTACTTCCGCCGCCAGCCCACACATCAAGCCAACAATCGCCCAACACACGGCCGCCACCAACGCCTTAACCCAATTCCCAGAAACTGTTCCCGCCATCAATCCCACCACTGTCACCACTCCCCCTACAGCCAAAACAACAGCCACAGCCCGCGACTCTGCCTCGGAACTGGCGATCGCCCCCAAACCAGCCCCAACTGCGGCCCAAGCAGCCCCTGTGACCTTTCCTCCCGCCTGAAAACCGGCGATCGACCCCCCTACCGCCCCAGCTAAAACTAACGCCGCCAGCCACACTCTAGGCGTTGCCGAACCCTCCGCCAGCAAAAGCGCGGCCCACAGCCAATCTGCACCGCAGATTAAAGCCCACATCCACAGCGGGGCGGCTGATACCGTCAAAATCCAACCGGTCAAAGCGTAACTTGCCACGGCGATTGCCAGCGGCCACCAAGGGAAGCTGGCATAATGTTGAGATGGCCGCACTTCCCTCGGCGCGCTTCGCGGTTTTGAGTATTGAGTTGAAAATTCTGTTTTCCTTCTCGAAGTAAGCTTTCGATAGTTTTGAGATCGCCCTGCTTTCCTCGCAACGCTTCGCCCTGGTTGCTTTGTGCCCCGCCACCCTGGGCGACTGTGAGTGGTAAATCGTTTCTTTCTTGAAGAGGTTTTTTGAGTTAGAAATTTTTTGGAGGCGGCTTTTGGGCGGGTTTGACGGCGCTGGGAACCAGGCCTGGCGGCTGATTTTCCAGAACGCCTTCTCAGCGGCTTTTCCGGCGCGGGCGGTGGCTGCTGAAACTGTTTTTCGATCGATCTCGATGATTCAGGCTGACTCAGAAACAACACCAACTGCTGGTAAGCTTCATTAATTTCTGTTAATCTTTGGTGAGCTTTTTGTTGCAGGCGGTCGTTGTTGGCAAACCGATCGGGATGCCACACAAACGCTAAATCCCTGTAAGCGCGCTTAATTTCTTCTAAGGAAGTTCCAGGCTCAATTTCGAGGATTTCGTAGCATCGATTAATGTCAGCCATAGGCTTCCGGCAGGTGTTTGTAAATTCGCGTGAAGCGAAGCTATCCCGTAGGGAATGATACTTAATATCTTCTACTATTCTCAGCCAAGCTGCACATTAAGCCGAGATCCGATCGAGTGTCAAGCGTCCTCAAGTCTGTCGGCCATCCCTAGGGTCGATCAATGCAGGCGAACAACTGGCTACAATGAGAAAATCCTTTCGTGCGATCGGTAACTGTGTCTGTGTCGGCAAATCAAGCTCCCATCTTCATCTTAGTTGACGGTCACTCCCTGGCCTTTCGCTCCTACTTCGCCTTTGCCAAAAGTCGAGACGGAGGCTTGCGAACTACGACAGGCATTCCCACCAGCGTCTGTTTTGGCTTTCTCAAGTCGCTGCTGGAAGTAATGGCGGCCCATGACCCCCAGTACATGGCGATCGCCTTTGACCTCGCCACACCCACATTTCGCCACGAAGCAGACGAAACTTACAAAGCCGGTCGTGCCGAAACTCCCGAAGATTTCATCCCCGATATCAAAAACCTGCAAGAACTCCTCACCTATTTGAATTTACCTGCAATAACTGCTCCCGGCTTTGAGGCGGACGATGTTTTGGGAACTTTGGCAAACAAAGCCAGCGCGGCGGGTTATCAGGTCAAAATCCTCACGGGCGATCGAGATTTGTTTCAATTAGTAGAAACCGAAAAACAAATCAGCGTATTATATTTGAGTACCGATGAACTCAGGCGATCGGGCAAAGGCAAATCCCAAGAATACGGCCCGGAAGAAGTCAAAGCCAAACTCGGTATTTTGCCAGAACAAGTAATAGATTACAAAGCCTTGTGCGGCGACAAATCCGACAACATCCCCGGAGTCAAAGGCATCGGCGACAAAACCGCCCTGCAATTGTTGGAAGCTTACAATTCCCTAGACGGAATTTATGCAGCCATCGATGAGATTAAAGGAGCAACTAAGAAAAAGCTAGAAGAAGGCAAAGAAGCTGCTTATCATTCTCAGCGCATGGCGACAATTGTTCAAGACGTTCCCTTAGAAATCAACTTAGAAGATTGCCAGCTTATAGGTTTTGACGAATCAGCCTTGATTCCAATGCTGGAAAAGTTGGAATTTAAAACATTTTTAAGCAAAGTTAAACAAATTCAAAAGCGTTTTGGTGGCACAGAAGAGCAATTGACAAACAGTGGAACAGGCATCTTGCCTGTTGCAAAGGGCGGGCAAGATGCCCAACCCCTACTCCCCACAATCAATTCAACAGACAGTGGAACAGGCATCTTGCCTGTTGCAAAGGGCGGGCAAGATGCCCACCCCACAATAGATAAGTCACCTGCAACTTCTGAAAGTTCAGAAGATGAAAGTGACACATTTTACAGTTTGGCAGAAACCCTAGCCGCCCAGCAGGAAAACAAACTGCCAATTAAACCCCGAATAATTCAAACAACCGAACAGTTAAACGAATTAGTCAAACTGCTGCAAACCTACACCGACAAAACCTCACCCGTGGCGTGGGATACCGAAACCACCGCCCTCGAACCGCGAGACGCCGAATTAGTCGGAATTGGCTGCTGTTGGGGAACCGGCGAAGAGGATCTCGCTTACATTCCCACTGGACACAAAACGGGCAAAAACTTGGACAAAGCCACAGTTTTAAATGCTTTGCGTCCGATTTTGGAAAGCGAGAATTATCCGAAAGCGCTGCAAAATGCTAAGTTCGATCGATCGATCCTGCGTTGTCAAGGAATTAAACTAGCAGGAGTCGTCTTCGACACCATGCTAGCCAGTTACGTCCTCAATCCCGAAAATAGCCACAGCCTCAGCGAATTGTCAAAGAAATACTTAGTCGAATCAGAAGACAATCACAGTGTCAGCGAATCGTTAAGGGAATACTTACGCAAAAATCCCAAAAGTTATAATAAATTAGTATCGAAAAACCAAACAATTGCTGACAGCAGCATTCGAGAAGTAGCCGACTACTGCGGCATGGATGTTTACACTACATTTCACTTGGTTGGGGCACTTAAAGCCAAATTGAAGGAAGCTGATGAATCTAGCTTTCCAGATAAGTCTTTGCACAAGTTGCTGCTGGAAGTAGAACAGCCCCTAGAACCAGTTTTAGCAGAAATGGAATATCAGGGGGTTCGCATAGACACAGGATATCTTAAAGAACTATCCAATGAAATGGAACCGCGATTAGCAGCAATTGAGCAGGAAATTTATAATGCCATACCTCTTGAGGATTTCAAGGCTTATCTCGCCGAAAAAATCGAACATATCGAACCCACTTTAGGCACGGTTCCTCAGAAAGTTTACGAGACTGTGCCCAGTGCAATTTTAAAGCCTTATCTCAAGAAAATATTGCCAAAAAATAACCTTAATTTGGCTGAAATTAAGCAGAAAGTTGACAACACAGCAGCCAGTGAACTTTTAAAGTTGAACTCACCATCCCAGTTGAGCGAACTGCTGTTTGACATACTCAAGCTAAACACTAAAAAGTCTAGTAAAACTGCGACAGGCTTCTACTCCACCAATGCTGGCTTCCTAGAAAATTTGCAAGGAGACCATAAGGTTGTCGATGCTATCTTAGATTACCGTACCCTGCAAAAGCTTTATTCTACCTATGTAGATGCTATACCGAAGCGGGTGCGTCCCGATACTCAGCGATTGCATACTGATTTCAATCAAACTGTTACAGACACAGGTCGTCTTTCTTCTTCTAATCCTAATTTGCAGAATATTCCCATCGGTACGGAATTTTCTAAGCAAATTCGCAAGGCATTTTTACCGGAAGAAGGTTGGCTGATGGTGTCGGCTGACTATTCTCAAATTGAACTGCGAATTTTAGCTCATTTGAGTCAAGAACCTGTGTTAATAGAAGCTTACCAAAATAACCGAGATGTGCATACCGTGACGGCTCAACTGTTGTTTGAAAAGGAAGAAATAACTCCCGACGAAAGACGGTTTGGCAAGACGATTAATTTTGGGGTAGTTTACGGTATGGGGGCGATCAAGTTTGGGCGATCGATGGGCAAGACTTCCAAAGATGGCAAGGAGTTTATTGCTAAATTTAACGCTCGCTATAGTAAAGTTTTTGAATATTTGGAGAAAGTAAAAAAAGAGGCGATCGCCCTCGGATACGTTACCACAATTCTAGGCCGCCGCCGCTATTTAAAATTCGAGAGCGAAAGCCTCCGCGACTTAAAAGGCCGCAATCCCCAAGACATTCACTCCGATCGACTTAAATCTCTCAGCAGAGATGATGCCCAATCTTTGCGGGCCGCAGCCAACGCTCCCATTCAAGGTTCCAGTGCTGATATCATTAAACTTGCCATGATTGAAGTACACAAAATTTTGCAAAACTATCAGGCGCGGCTGCTGTTGCAAGTTCACGATGAATTAATCTTTGAAGTACCTCCCGATGAATGGGAAGAATTGCAACCGAAAATTAGAACGGCGATGGAAAATGCTCTGCCACTTAGCGTACCGCTGATAGTTGACATCCACGCTGGGCAAAATTGGATGGAAACTAAATAAAACAGAGAAATATGACCAAAACAAAAATCGCCATTCTCCCAAAAATAAAAACCTTAAGTGCAGTTGCTGTGCTATTGCTACTATTCGGGTGTCCACAAAAGTTAGCGCCCAACAACTATGCTGTCAAGCGAGTCAGCGACGGCGACACCCTTGTCGCTAGCGATGCCGCCGGTAAAGATATAAAAGTGCGTTTTGCCTGTGTAGATGCACCGGAAATCTCGCACGGCGAACCAATTAGCAAAGCATCAAATAAAAATCAATTCAAGTGGGGAAATCTAGCGCACCAAAGAATGCAGCAGCTAGTCAAACAAGGGGGCGGTCGCGTTGTTTTGACCGTCACCGATACTGACCGCTACGGCCGCAAAGTTAGCGAAGTTCGCTTGCCAAATGGTACATTTGCCCAAGAAGTTTTGATCCGCGAAGGATTAGCAATGGTTTACCGTCCTTACTTGAAAAATTGTCCGAGTGCAAGTGTTCTGGAACAAGCGGAAGCCGAAGCTAAGAAAAATCGCCGCGGCGTTTGGGGAGATTCTAAGTTTGTTCCCGCCTGGAAATTTAGGAACAGTGATAAATGATGGGAAGAAAGCCCTTCGACTTCGCCCTCCGGTAAAAAAAAGGAAAATGGTAGGAGTACGAGCTAACTCTTGCCTTCGGAGTTTTGTTAGTCTAGTAGAGCCACAAGTTTCAACCGATTTGTATATTGACAGGGACAAGATTATGTTGTTGGGGTGAAATCGGGGAACCTGTATCAAACATTTACAGTCTTGGACTCACTCCGGTTTTGTTAAACCCCGTCTATACTATAAATCTTAGGTTTAGCTGCTCCGCATCGGCCCAGAAAGCGGGTTTCTAGATAGCGATGCCGATCGTCCTAATTTAGTAGAATACAATCAGGACGAGGTTCTGCTCCTACGGTCTGCAATCTGTGGAGTTTCGGCGATAGCTGACGCCTGATTAATCTAAAACCAGACATGAGTTCGATCGCACTTTTCTCCGAGCTGTTTTTTCGGAAAAGTCAACAAATGTGATAGGCTCCAGATAAACTAATAGACTGCTGACAAAAGCGGTCTATTGCAATCACCCAAAAATAACTTTAAGGGACATCAATGAATTTCAAACATCTGGTTATTTCCGGCCTTGCCCTGATCCTCGGTACTGCAGTTGTAGGAAATGCGATTGCTCAAGAACTGACAGACAACCAAAAAACGGTTATTTGTCGCTTGAAAACAGAAGTTGACCAGCGGAAAGGCAACGGTCAAAAATTAGTATTTGTGCCGTTGCTGAGCCAAGTTCGCAAGCAAGTTTCATCTCCTTTTAGAGCGACGCTGCATCCTAATGTGGAGTATGTTTTTGTTGCCACTTGCGACGGAAATTGCCAGGATTTAAACCTAGCTCTCAAGGATGCAAGCGGTCAGGAAATCGCTGTGAGTCAAAAAACAGGCGAACTGGCGTCAATCTCTTTTACTCCCCCATCCCAAGGCGAATATCAAATCACTGCTAAGCCTGGGGAATGCACGACGGCAGAGGGTTGCAGTTATGGCATGGGAATCTTCGTTCCAGCAAGTGCTAGCGTACCTAATGCTTCAAGAATTCCTGCTGAGATAGCACAATTTCGACTTTGCCAGTAGGGTAACAGCGATCAAGTTGTGGGTTGCGAGTAGAGTAGAGTTTTCAAGCAGAAATCTAACTCATAACTTGCAACTTATGACTCGCGACTTATACCGCAACCACGCCCGACGGTGAGTAGGTTATTAATTACTGAAACCATCCCTTTGACTGGTTCTTCCTTCTTGCTTTTTTTACTCTGAGCGTCTTGCCCGATCGCATCGCTGAAGGGAAGGGAGCTGAAGGCAGCCGAAGAGCCTTATTCTTTCTGCTATAATTTGTGACGCATAACTCCTCCAAACTGTCAAGCCGATCGAGCTGTGGAACCCTGCAAAGACCCAATAACTACCGAAACCTAGTCCGAAGCCAGAACTTTATTTACCCTCCGGCAGGCATCAATTAGAATATAGATGGTGCCTCTCAAAGGTGACGAGTACATTGCCCATGTCTTTAACCTTAGCTTTGAAAAATCAACTGCAGAACCGTCCTCAAATAGGGTTGAAAAGTCTCTTGGGCCGCTTGGGTATCAGGCAGAAAATCGGCTGCGGATACGCCTTGGTCATTAGTATTGCCGTTTTGGGTGCTGTGGCGGGACGAGGAGTAGAATCCTATCACAAACAGCAAGTTAGAGAAAAACTAGCGATCGACCGAGATAAAGCGGAAATCCTGACAAACCTCAACAACACGGTGCAAGAAGTCAGAATTCAGCAGCAAGAGCTCGCGAGTCTGACGGCAAAACCGCAAATTTTCGATCGCCAACGCTCGGAATTCCTGACTCGCGTTGCTCAGATGAGCGGCATCCTCGAACAACTGCAAACCCCGTTGCAGACGAAGAATCCCGAGGTTGCCAAAGACTACCAACAGCTTCAACAGTTCGCTCAAGTCAACGGCAAAACCGTAGAATCATACTTTCAACAAGTACAAAAATTGTTGGCTACTGCGAAATTATCTGCTTTGAATCCGCAACAGCAGCAGGCTTTTGGGCGGAATTTGAACAATTTTGTGGCCGGCGAAACTGCTTTGAAACTCAAACAGTTTTCCGAGGATTCAGCCCAACTGGCCGGCAACTTTCGCGAGAAAGCAGACGAGGCATTGAGAACCTACGAAAATGCCGAAAAACTCGGAACTCTCATTCTCGTTGGCTCTCTCTTGATATCAGGTGCGATCGCAGCAATTCTAGCAGCATACACCAGCGGGGCGATCGCTCGCTCCTTAGAAGCCACCACCCTCATCGCTCAGCGAGTGACAGAAGAATCTAACTTTGACCTGCAAGTACCCGTCACTACTTCCGACGAAGTGGGAATGCTAGCAATTTCCCTCAACGAATTAATCCAAAGAGTAGCCGAATACACAGAAGAATTGCACGAAGCAAAAGTAGCCGCCGAAGCTGCCAACCGCTCGAAAAGTGCATTTCTCGCCAACATGAGCCACGAACTACGCACCCCCCTCAACGCCATCATTAACTACAGCGAAATGCTGCAAGAAGATGCTCAAGATTCCGGTTCAGAAGACTTTCTCCCGGACTTAGAAAAAATTCAAACCGCAGGCAAACACCTGCTGGATATGATTAGCGACATCCTCGACATTTCCAAAATAGAAGCAGGTCACGTCACCCTTTATTTGGAAAACTTCGACGTGGCGACCATGATTGAAGAAGTGATGACTACTGCTCAACCGCTAGTAGAAAAAAAAGGCAATTCTTTAGCACTGAAAACAAAAGGCGAACTCGGCACAATGTACGCCGACCAACCGAAAGTGCGGCAAATTCTGCTCAATTTGCTCAGCAATGCTGCCAAGTTTACCGAAAAAGGCGTCATTACTATCGGCGTCGAAAGAATGAAAATTGAAAAATCAAGACCGACGAAACAAAATAAAAATAATGATATTCACTCTGGTTCAAGCTACACTTCTCAAGTTTTAATGTTTCGAGTCAGCGACACCGGCATCGGCATGACAAACGAGCAATTAGAGCAGATATTTAAACCTTTTACCCAAGCTGATGCTTCGACTACCCGCAAATACGGAGGCACGGGTTTGGGATTGACAATTAGCCAGCGTTTGTGTCAAATTCTTGGCGGCGAAATTAGCGTTGAAAGCGAAGACGGTAAAGGTTCAACTTTTATTGTCAGTCTCCCGGAACGGGTGGTGATGCAGGCATAAAGTCAATCGATTTTAGATTTTAGATTTTAGATTTTAGATTTTAGATTTTAGAATTGAAGCATTGAGCCCACGGATAAATTCGGGGGCTTGTTTATGGGATACAGGTTGTTTTTTTCTCCACGGATGAATCCGAGGGCTTGTATCCTGGATGCTTTCGGTGAGGCAAGATATGGATTTTGACCCCACATTCCGCAGTTCTGGCTTTGATGACTAAGGATTTTCATACCTTCACTGTAGGAAAAATATCTGTGCCTACCT
>NZ_JAUBTR010000090.1:0-23319 GCF_036705045.1 Microcoleus sp. BR0-C5 | reverse complement strand
TCATATTTTTGGGTGATTTTACGAGCTTTTTCATTTTAACCCTTTTTTGGCATACTCGCCAAAGTGAGATGCACCCACCTGAAGTGCCAATATGAACAATCACATCCCGGTTCGTTATCGCTTCCATGATTCGGCTTGAAATCGCTACTACACAAACTTTCGTCCCAGCAGAGAGGGACTAAGAATTTGATATTTGAAAACTGGATGCGATTGAATTAGTTGGCTCGATCGCTGCTACCTATATCTGCGGCTTTTTCTACTGCTTCCCGTGCCGGCGTAACTGCTTCGCCCACGTTATTTTTTACCGATTCTATAAATCTTTTGGTACTGGGGGCGATCGGTTGGTCAAGATTCAGCTTTTCTCGGATATTGTCAACGGCATCATTTCCGCCCTTCTCGATATCGGTTGTTAGCGGTCGAGCCGGACGGGCAACTTCGTAAGACTTAGCTTCCGGGGTTAAATGTGTAGCGATCGCTTGCATTTTGTTGCCAGAAAATTCCAATTCGGAGCTAAAAATCAGCGCTATTCCTACAGCAAAGATTATTCCTACTCGCAGGCAAGTTGTAACTAAGCGCGATGTAAACTTTTTCATTGAAAAACTCTGTTTTTTCTGTGACGACTGTTATACAGAATAATTGCTGTTGTTGGTTTTCAAATCTATCTAAAGATAGGAGTTGATGTCAATTTATGGTGTTAGCATGGTTCCCCAATCAAGCTCAACAAAAAAGTTTTTGGCGCTGCGACGCCAACAGGCAACCGAGCGCAACTACGAACTCAAGAAAGGTACATTTACTACTTCCCCTGACACCGATCCGACTTGCACTTTCAATCCTTCGCCGCCCGCTTTTGTGCGGATGTAAGCAAGACCAAAAAAGCCGGATTCAGTTTCGGTAAAGCTGGTGAGTTTGCCGACTTTTTCTTCTCCGATGGTGACTGCTGTTCCGGGTTCAACCGCACCGCTCAACTGCACGCCCCAAAGTTGCTGTTTGACTCCTTTGTAGGTGTTCAACCGGGCAATTGTTTCTTGACCGATGTAGCAGCCTTTGTCATAGGTAATCGTGTGTAAAAGGCGGGCTTCTAGGGGGTTGTAATCGTCTGTGAGTTCAAAATCGGGTGCGGGGCGTCCTTGTTCGATTCGCAGTTGTTCCCACACTCGATCGCCCATCGGTACGGCCCCAGCTTTGACTAATTCCTGCCACAAGGTTGCTGCATCGCTTGCTGGCGCAATTAATGTGTATCCGGGAGTTGCTAAACCGCTACCAACCCCAACTCGGACTTCCATACCGGCAAAATTTATCAATTTGTGCGTAGCGTAAGGTTGATTTTCTAGTTCGGTAACTCCCATTTTTTCTAGTAGTTGAGTGCTTTCCGGGCCGAGGAAACTGAAAGCAACAGTTGTATCGGTTAAATCTGTTAACTCGACGCGATCCATTGGGAAAATATAGCGATCGAGCAATTCCAGTAGTTGGCGGCGGCGGTTGGCTGAAACTAACAGGAGTACGGCATCTTCTGTCGCGTAAGCTGTGGCGAGGTCGATCGTCCGGGCGGTGGATGTGACGAAAACGGTGTCGCAACCTTGACCGGGTTTGAGTATATTAAAGTTATTGGTGCTTTGATTGTGCAAGAACCGCAGGCGATCGCTATCTGAGATTTGAATGCGTCCCCAGTGAGTGCGATCGTACAAAGCCGCACCTTTTTTAGTTGCTGCGATCGCTTCTGCGTCGTTACCAAAACTGACTGGCACCATTTCTGCAAAAGTAGCACCGGCCGCTGCTTGAATGTCGTGCAATTCCTGAATCAGCATAAGATTTTGTTGACTGTTGAGTGTTGACTGTTGACTGTTGACTGTTGACTGTTAACTACTGCTTTCTTGTCAACTGACAACTGACTATTTGCCCAAATTGGCGAATATTTCTTGTATTAATTGACTGGCTTTGGCATCAAGACGATTCCAATCTACATCGCCAGTGTCCTCCTCAATCAAGCTAGTGTCAATTACGACTTCCTGGCTTTGGGTTTGAGCGTGGGCGGGCTGGTAGTTGACAAAGCAGACTCGATAGCAAAGTTCCCAAATATCGACACATCTTTGCTCGCCTTGAAGCTCTAAAATTAGTTGATAGCCCGGAATGGGAATCTGCACTTCTTGATAAGTACCCGTCCAAACTGACTCCTCTAATTGTTTGCGGATGTTGTCGAGCACTCGGATCATCGCTGGCTGCATGAGTAGTTCAGCTTGCTGCCACGCGATCGGGCTAGTTATTTTAGGCTTCATATACAAGGTTCTAAAAAAGAAAATCAATAAATTAATTTTCTAGCATTGGGTGCCAACTTTTGAGACATCAGCCACAGAATGTTAAATTTAGTCGTCACCAAATTCAACAGTCAACCGTCAAAAGCAACAGCCGTTCTTGGCTTGACGGCTAAAAACGGCTGAAACTGTTGATATTGAGTTATCGGATGGGTAATGTAGGATTTGAACCTACGGCATCCTGCGTGTAAAGCAGGCGCTCTACCACTGAGCTAATCACCCAATTGCACTCACCGGGATTTATCATATCACAGTAACTCAGAAAGATCAAGTAAAAAAAATCCTAAACTTTAAATGCCCTCTGGCCACACCCACGATCAAATAACCCTGTGGAGTTTGCCCGCTGTGGCAGCCCTCACCTTTGGCCAGACGAGCAGCAGCAACCTGACTTTGCTCGTTTCCGGCAGCTTCTTATTCGGCGGGCTGATGTTTGGCCCCGACTTGGATATCTACTCTTGCCAGTATCAGCGCTGGGGATGGTTCAAACCCATTTGGCTCCCGTACCAAAAAAGCCTGCGCCACCGCTCTTTTTTGTCCCACGGCCCTCTGATCGGCACTGCTTTGCGAATCTTGTACCTCGCTATCTGGATCGCGGTTTTCGGAGTGTTGGGATTGGCAATTGCCGAAAAAGTCGGGAACTTAGGCGGGAATTGGCAGGATGTGGTTTTGAGTTATGGGCGATCGATCTGGGAACACCACATCGAAATTTTAGCCGTTTACATCGGTCTAGAATTAGGCGCTATGAGCCATTATCTGAGCGATTGGGGCGGCTCGGCTTACAAAAGATTCAAAAAGAAAGGATTGAGCGGGTTGCGCCCTCCTAAGACAATTAAGAGGCCCAAAATCAAAGCTCCCACTCGCACATCTAGCAAATCCCTAGCAGAAGGAAGAAGGAAAAAGGCAGAAGGCAGAAGGCAGAAGTAATAAAATCAATAGTTGGAGTAACAACGTTATAACCGTCTTGGCGGTTGATATAAAAGGTAAATTATTATGTCTAATTCCCACACTCGATCGCTCACAGCACTCCAAGAACTTATAGAAGTTGTGGCTAAATTGCGATCGCCAGACGGTGGATGTCCTTGGGATTTAGCCCAAACTCCCCAAACTCTAATTCCTCACATAATCGAAGAAGCTTATGAAACCGCCGACGCGATTCGCAAAGGAGATAAAAATGCGATCGTCGAAGAATTGGGCGATTTACTGTTACAGGTAATTCTGCAAGCTCAAATTGCCAGCGAATCCAATCAGTTTACCTTCGCCGAAATCGCTGCGGGCATTACAGAAAAACTAATTCGGCGACATCCCCACGTCTTCGGCGATGTCGAACTCAACAGCGTCGATGAAGTCAACGAAAACTGGGAAAAAATCAAAGCAGCAGAAAAAGGCACAACTTCGGAAAAGCCACCAACTTTAGCCTCGAAAATGAGCCGTTATGCCAGCACTTTGCCGCCGATAACCGCAGGGATGAAAATTTCTCAAAAAGCTGCGGAAGTGAGTTTTGATTGGGACAGTATAGACGGCGTTTGGGATAAATTTCACGAAGAAATGGCAGAATTTGAACACGCTCTCAAACACGAGGATAAGGCAGCCCAGCAGTCAGAATTGGGAGATATTATGTTTGTGTTGATTCAATTAGCTCGCTGGTACGATTTAGATCCGTCGGCTGCTTTGCAAGGAACAAACGATCGGTTTGTGCAGCGGTTTGCGAAGGTAGAGGCTGCGTGCGATCGACCTTTGTCAGATTATGCCCCAGAAGAGTTAGAATCTCTGTGGCAGCAAGCTAAAGCTTTAATTGCTAAACAAAAGGGCGATCGGTAATAACTCACTTCCGATCGCTATTGTTAAGAACAGGCAAGATGCCTGTTCCACAACAACTCAATATTTTGGTTGTGGGGAGTAGGGGTTGGGCTTCTAGCCCGCACTACCGTTAAGAACAGGCAAGATGCCTGTTCCACAACAACTCAATATTTTGGTTGTGGGGAGTAGGGGTTGGGCTTCTGGCCCGCACAAAAAAAGCTGATTAACAATACTGCCAGATGTCAGCAATGAACTACTCGTAAAGCTTCGCGTCATTGTAGGGCGGATGTTCGCAAGCGATGTAAAGCGCATTTGTCGGTTCCAGGGCCTCTCCTGTCACCGGATCGATCGGCTTGAGGACAAAGCATAACAGACTGAGCGATCGCCAATCCAAACTTTCTAACTTCCCGCGTTCGTAGCGACTAACAGTAGCATTACTAATACCGACATCTTTTGGTACAGGATCTCCTGCTGTCCGAAACAGAGCGGCCTCGTATTCTTTTGTGACCATTTCTGTTTCAATAATTGACCAGCCCCGAATCTCTCTAGCTGCTTTCAGAAGTTTGCCCAATCTACCGCGTCCCGTATCCGTAAATCGCACAGGGCGCAGTTTTTCCTGATCGACGACAGCCTTAAAGTCAAGAAATCCCGGCATTTTACAGATCCAATTTAACTATTAAGTCAATCCTACGCCTCGACGTTGGGGTTCCAAAATTCTGTTCCGATCAACAGTAAGTCTTCTAGAGTAACCAACCGCTTTTCAACCGGGTGAACTGGTTCGAGAACATCGAGGAACAGCCACAAAATATCGGGTGCCGGCTTGTTGTAATAGCCATTTTCGATTCTCGAAATGCCTGCAATGCTGACCCCCAAAACTTTCGGCAAAGGCTCTCCCCCTAGATTATAAAATTGAGCCTCATGCTGCTTGGTCTTTTCGCTCAGTTCGTGAACGCTCCACCCCCTAGCTTCCCGCCACGATCGCAAAAATTTACCCAACCGCCGCAGCCCGGTATCAGTAAATCTCCGTCTCAAGTATTCTTTTTCTGGCTTAGCTTCTGCTACCACCATCAGTCATCACCTATCTGCAAATAATCTAGTCGTAGAGCTTCGCATCGTTGTATGGGGGATGTTCGCACGCGATGTAAAGCGCATTTGTCGGTTCCAGGGCTTCCCCAGTCACCGGATCGATCGGCTTGAGCACAAAGCATAACAGAGAGAGCGATCGCCAATCCAAATTATCCAGCTTCCCACGTTCGTAACGGTTGACTGTTGCGGCACTGATACCCACATCTTTGGGTACGGGTTGATTTGTAGCTGTGAACAGCGCCTCTTCGTACCCCCTTGTTTTGAACTGTGTTTCGCTAACAGACCAACCTATTGTCTGTCTTGCAGCCTTTAACATCTTGCCCAAACGCATCCGCCCCGTCTCCGTGAAGCGAACGGGACGCAATTCCTGCCGATTGTCTACCACAGCGTTGTTAGAGAGTGCTGACATTTTTTCCACCTACATTAACTCTCAAACTAGCACAGCATCAATGATTGAGGGTTGTACGAGCAACATCTGAGTTTCCATTAAATTTTATTGCACAAGTGAGATAAGAATCTGATATACAGTAAGATGTAATTGAGTCTAAACAGAACTTGCCTCTCAAGCCCTGAGTATACAGCCATGACAGCACTGTTTCGCCGCATCCAACCCTCGAAAAAGCTCCGCATCACCGTCAGGTCGATCGCCCAACTGCTCAAAATCAGCCAAAACCTGATTAAGCGAGTCGAATCCTGGGCTTTCGTGGTTTTCGTCCACCATCGGGATAGAGGCGGCCTGTTTGTCAGCTACCGCAGGCTGGAAGAATGGCAAAATGCGATCGGGCACCACATCCAAACCTGCCCCACCCTTGGAGAACTCTCGCAGCTCAAAACATCCATTCACTACGACAGCCGGAAATTCAAAAAACAATATTTCCCAAAAACCCTTGACTTTTTAGTTCAAATGTGCATTGAAAGACAAGACCTTCTCGAAAGCTGGGAAAGCTCAAACTGCATTGCTTCCTAGCAGAAATCAAGCAGATTTCCTAACACTAGCAACCGCGCCCAACCGTGAGGACGCTCTTAATTTCTGAAACCCTTGCCTTTGATTCTGTCAACTGTCAACTCTCAACTGTCAACTGTCAACTCTTCCTTGCCAAAAACAGAAGCGAAACATTTGCGAGCAATTGCGAGATAAAATCACCCCAAAAATCACCCGCGAATGCTCCGCCACATTGATGAAAGCAATCACAAAAGCAATTAAGACATTGCCTGAGCGATATAATCAAAATAAGGAGCTGCTTCCTTAGCATCATCCTGATTGAGCAAAGCCAAAGAAGCTTCCTTCAAACAGCGGATAGCTTCGACCATGCCAGGAACAGGAACGCCGAGAGAATTATACATTTCCCGAACGCCAATCAAACCGATGCTTTCGATCGGCTCCTTGTCACCCGCCAAGATACCGTAGGTAATCAGGCGCAAGTACCAGCCGTAGTCGCGCAGACACAAAGCCCGTTCGCGCTGGCCGTAAGCATTGCCTCCGGGGGAGATAAAGTCAGGGCGTTTTTTCCAGAGTTTTTTGCTAGCTTCTTCAACAATTTTTTTCTCACTGTCAGACAGCGCAGTAGCAATACGCACCCGCTGTTCTCCGGTTTTAAAAAAATCTTTGATGCTTTGAAGTTCGCCGGTACTGGGATAGCGAAGTTCGTCGTCGGCTTGGAGAATTAATTGGCTAACTACGCTCATTGTTATTCAAATTTGAGGATAACATTAATAAACATTCCCATCTGTTGGCGACGGGATTCTTGGTTCGCAGACTCGCCTTGCTCCTAACATTTATCAATCCTAGAAGTAGAGGGTAAATCTCCCCAAGCGTTATGCTTGATGTTCAAGCCAGTTTCCTTGTGTTCCAGGGTACTGCGGGAAAAACTCAAAAATTGCGAGTGAGAGTTTAGATGTCGGCAGACACTTTGACTATTTAACGAGTTTTTGCTAAATCGCCCCAACAGCATATCGCACCGACGATATCGAGGCAACTCGCGGCAAGCTCGACTCCCCGGTTGAAGCTTGGCTTTAGCAGCAAGACGTTCAGCAGCAGGAAGACAGCCTGCAATTGAGTTTGAGTGCGATGGCTTACGCCCCGCTTCGCTACGACTGATCTCAGGAAAGAGAGAGCGATATTGCATTACCATATTAAATCCTACCATGACTACTTGTGACCAAATCTAAATTCCCCACCCCAAACTCGACGAAATTGGCAAACCCTTGCCAGCAAGGTCAACTGATTGAAATAGAGATTACTGACTTGACAGACACCGGCGACGGAGTTGGTCGTTTTGGTGAGTTAGTAGTGTTTGTGCCCGATACCGTGACGGGCGATCGAGTCCTTGTGCGCCTCGTGCAAGTCAAATCCACCTATGCTACAGGCAAGCTGGACACACTTCTGGAAGCCTCCGAACACCGCATTCGAGCTAACTGCATTGTCGCCGACAAGTGCGGCGGCTGTCAGTGGCAGCACGTAGATTATCAATATCAGCTTGCAGCCAAGCAAAATCAAATCATTCAAGCCTTAGAAAGGATTGGCGGATTTAGCAATCTGCAAGTCGATGAAATTTTAACTGGAAAAATCGAGGGATTTCCTCAATTTTTGGGATACCGCAACAAAGCGACGTATCCCGTGGCCATATCTGCAACAAATCAAGTCCAAGCAGGTTACTATCAAAAAAGCACCCACAAATTAGTCAATCTCAATCAGTGTCCGGTGCAAGATCCGCGCCTCAATCCTTTGTTAAAAGAAGTCAAAGAAGACATCCACTGGCGGGATTGGCAAGTCTACGACGAAAAGAAACATACAGGAGAATTGCGTCACTTGTCCTTGCGGATCGGACGGCGCACCGGCGAGATGCTGCTAACTTTAATAGTTCGCACGGGAGAGTTGCCGGGACTCGAAGAGCAAGCATTAGAGTGGCTGAAACAATATCCTCAACTTGCAGGGGTTTGTTTGAATATTAATCCCGCTCAAACTAATGTGATTTTTGGTGCCGAAACTCGCTGCATTGCGGGTCGTTCTTATCTGCGAGAAAGCTTTGCTGGTTTGAATTTTCAGCTAAGGGCTGATACTTTTTTCCAGGTCAATACAGAGGCCGCTGAAGCTTTGTTAGAGGTGATTGTAGGGGAATTGAATTTGCAGGGAAACGAGGTTTTGGTTGATGCTTACTGTGGCATTGGTACTTTTACTTTACCCCTGGCAAAACAAGTAAAAATAGCCATAGGTTTAGAAGTGCAACCGGTGGCGATCGAACAAGCCAGATTAAATGGTGAGTTAAATGACGTGAGAAATGTCGAGTTTCATGTGGGAACAGTAGAGAGTTTGCTGCCTTCCTTGGGATTGACACCGGATATTGTGCTACTAGATCCGCCGAGGAAAGGGTGCGATCGCGCGGTTTTGGAAGCTATCAAGGAAATTAAACCAAATCGCATTGTTTATGTTAGCTGCAAGCCTGCTACTTTGGCTCGCGACCTGAAGATTTTGTGCGAAAATGGGGATTATAAGTTAGCGCGAGTGCAGCCGGCGGATTTCTTTCCTCAGACTTCTCATGTTGAGTGTGCGGCTTTTTTGGTGAGGTGAATGAAAGGGCCGGGCTACTAGACTTATTGCATAAATCTTTGATTGATAGGGAAACCGCAGATGCAAAGCAGATAATTTCAAGATTGTTTGCCACCAATGCAGGCAATTCAAGCCTAGTGAGTAAGTGAGTACAAATAGATATAAGCTGGGGCGAGGGTTGGGCAACTGAAGCAGGGTTTGCTATCTTAAAATACGGGTTTCAAACTCTCGGAGTTGATCGCATTGTAGCGATTTCCAAACCTGAAAATATTGCTTGGCGGCGGGTGATGGCAAAAGTGGGAATGGAGTACGAACAGAAAGTGGATTGCTGGGGTGCAAGCTAGATCCAGTCCGGCCTGAATCGCGGGGAGTCCAGAAGTATAGAATAGAGGTTGCGGAACCGGCACACCGCCCGATCGCTCGCCCCCAGCAATTTGTTACCCTAAAAGTAGAATCGAACCTCCCTCAACTGCATCCCATGAACAACGCCTCTCCCCTGATTCAAACCGTCACACCCGAACGCTGGGCCGGCTTTAGTATGGACTTTATAGGGGCGGGTTACACGGGTTTGTTGGTCAAAAACGGCCGCGCCGTGCGTACCCTAAAATCGGGGCGGCATTTCAGCTTCGCCCTTCCCCTGCTGGAACAGTGTCAAATTGTCCTCGTAGACACCAAACTCCGCAATTTGGACGTGCAGTCCCACGGAGATTTTTTGTCTAAGGATCGATTTTTAATTGATGCCACTCTGACTGTTATTTATCAAGTTATAGATCCGAAACGAGTAGCTTTGGAATTGTCGGATCCTCTAGCTGTTTTAGCAAGTGCAGTTAAGGATTGTATGGGATTAGCGATCGGGCAAATACCCCTACAACAGCTTATCAGTCAAGGACGGCTGTTGCTACGGCAAAATTTGCTCGATCGCGTCCAAGATTTTTATACCCTGGGTTTTAACTTAGAAGACGTGCGAATTGGCGATGTCAGCTTTCCCGAAACTAACGGAGTTATTCGCCAAGTTGAGGGAATGAGTGCCCGACAGGAAGCAGAAAATGCCGCCGCCCTGCAAATGAGAATTGCCGAAGCAGGCCGGCCCATTGTTCCTCAATCTCCCGTACAGCAGTTAAACTTAATTTCAGGTAATTCTCCTGCGAGTCTTCCAGCTTCTGACACAGCGGGGTTCGATCGAGATTTACAACAACTAACAGAACAACTTGCTCAAAACAGCCTCCCTCCTGGGAGAAATCCTCCCCAACTTGCACCGACGGTACTCGCAAGCAGCGATCGCAAAACAGCCGCATATTTAATCTACAAACTTTCTGGAGAAGCGATCGCCCTAACAGCCAATCCCTTTACAATTGGACGCGAACCAACCAACACTTTAGTATTACAAGATCCGCAAAGTTCGCGCTACCACGCTCAAATCCGCCGGGCCAATGACGAACTGGGCAAACAGCGATATCAGCTAGTCGATAGCGGCAGTTCCAACGGCACTTTTGTGGGTGGGCAGAGGCTGGCTGCTAACGAGCCTTTTTGGCTGCCCGATGGCTGCGAAATTGCGATCGGCGACCAAAAATGGATCTTTCAAAATTAGTGAGTGAAAGATATGAAGATTTTTTTAAACAGCAGATAAACACAAATGAATCCCATCAGCGTTCATCTGTGTTTATCTGCTGACATCTGCGGTTAAAAAATCCTAATCTAAGTTAAGTTACTTTAATCACAATATACAAGTAATAGATGCCGAATCTACCGTCAACAAGAGGAATGTTTTTTTTACCGCAGATAAAAACAGATAAACGCAGATAAACGCAGATTAATTTCATCGGCTTTCATCTGTCAGGTTTCTGTAGGGGCGTTTTCACGACTCCCCGCCCTTCCGACACAGCTTGACAACTTCTCCCTCCCCAATTCCCTATACTCCCAGGTAGAAGTCTCTTGCCAACCCTAGGGGGGATATCTCCACAAGCATTTCGAGCGACAATTTGTCAAGATTGAAAATATAAGTAGAGGACAACCCCATGAACTTTTCTATACAATCTGTTTACAACTGGTACCGCGACACCCTCCGCAACCCCAAATACCGCTGGTGGATTATTCTGGGAACCCTGGCATATCTGGTAAGCCCGATCGACATTGCCCCAGACTTTCTCCCCGTCGTCGGACAAATTGACGATGTGGCGATCGCAGTCTTGCTGATTTCCGAAGTTTCGCAAATGGCGATCGACTACTTTAAATCCCGCCAAACAGAGACAGCATCAGCATCCGAAGCCACCGGTGCCCATTATTCTGAAGCCCAAGGCAGCACCGTTGACGTAGATGCAGTTTCTGTAAAATAATTGCCAAAAATAATCGATCGCTACAACCCCGACTTCTTACAGAAGTCGGGGTTTTTGTTTTTTCAATGGCAACTGCTCAGAGCGTGCTCCAAACCTGGTAATTTTAACTATGGTCAATCTGTGCTAACAACAAATTTTTATAGATGAAGTTTAGCGAAATAGTACAAAAACTTAACTTAGCCACCAGTCACAGCCTCACAGCGTCGGTTGCTACCGATCCCGAAATTACAGGCGCGGCCCCCGTTGATGAAGCTGCATCGGGCACAATCAGTTACATAGAAGGTGCTAAATTTGCCTCTCATACAGCCTCGACAAATGCTTCTGCCTTAATTTTACCCTTAGATGAAAGCCTCCAAGCTCAATGCGACGATCGCAACATTGCTTGGATTGCCGCAGCCGATCCGCGATTGCTGTTTGCTGAAACGATCGCCCTTTTCTATCAACCGTTTCGCCCAGCATCCGAAATTCATCCCTCAGCCGTCGTTCACCCCTCAGCAGAAATTGGTGAAAATGTCTATATCGGCCCCCACGTCGTTATTCAAGCAAAAGTCAAAATTGCCAGCAACGTTTGCATTCATCCAAATGTCGTAATTTACCCAGATGGGGAAATAGGCGAAGGCACAGTTTTACACGCTAATTGTGTGATTCACGAACGTACTCGCATCGGGGCAAATTGCGTGATTCACAGCGGTGCGGCGATCGGCAGCGAAGGTTTTGGGTTCGTGCCGACAGCCACAGGATGGGTGAAAATGGAGCAGTCTGGCTGCACTGTATTAGAAGAGGGCGTTGAGGTTGGCTGCAACAGCACGATCGACAGGCCCGCTGTCGGAGAAACCCGCATCGGCCAAAATACAAAAATCGACAATTTAGTACACGTAGGTCACGGCTGTCAAGTAGGAAAAAATTGCGCTTTTGCCGCTCACGTTGGCATGGCCGGCGGGGTAAAAATTGGCAACAATGTAATTTTGGCAGGTCAAGTGGGAATTGCTAATCAAGCCAAAATCGGAGATGGGGCGATCGCCACTGCTAAAGCCGGAATTCACAGCGACGTGCCCGCAGGTGCGATCGTGACGGGTGTTCCAGCAATTCCCCACAAACTATTTCTCAAAGCCGCAGCCGTATACAACCGTTTGCCAGAAATGTACCAATCTTTGAGGCAAATTCAGCGCAAGCTCGATCGGTAGTTATTAGTTATTAGTTAACAATTAACAGTCAACAGCCAACAGTATTATAGTTGCAACCCCTTAAATGTGGAATAGTATAACTAACCTGCGACTGCTGTCGCCGTCAATACCAGCAATTGTCAAAATAATCTTGTTTTTCTCGACTTGGATTGTTGTGTGGCTTCCTGCAGCGATTGTGCTGGCGATCGCCCTCAAATGGCATCCACCCCAACCCCTGGGAAACAAAAAACTACCTTTACTAGCTTCCCTCTACCTGATTGTCCCCTTCATTTTATGGGCGACAAGTTGGATGGAAAACACATCTTTTGCCAACTGGGGTTGGGATTGGCAACCAGCAGTTTTGATGTCATTAATGCGGGGATTAGGATTAGGAATAATCAGCTTAGTAATTTTATTCGGTCTGCAATTAACCGCAGGCTGGATCGAGCTAAAAAAAAGCGAAACTTCCACCGAAACAGGCGAAAAAAAGATTAATTTTTGGACTTTAATCGTTAACCCTGCTAGTCTGCTGACTCTGTTATTAGCAGTGTGGATTAGCGCCACAGAAGAGTTAATCTTTCGCGGCTGCTTGCAAACAATCCTCCAGCAAGATTACTCAGTGCTAATCGCAGCAGCGATCGCCAGTTTCATTTTTGCGATCGCCCACCTAATTTGGGCCGCCAAAGAAACTCTACCGCAACTACCCGGATTGTGGCTGATGGGGATGGTTTTAACATTAGCCCGCATCGCCGACAATGGCAGTTTAGGATTGGCGATCGGCATTCACGCAGCTTGGATTTGGGGTATAACTACCGTAGATACAGAAGGCGCAATTAATCCCACACGCCGCGCACCGGAATGGATTACAGGAATAGCAGCAAAACCGCTAGCAGGTGCAGCCGGAATTCTGTTATTGCTAGCAACAGCAGCCGTGCTTTTGTTAATTTAAATAAGACTTACCCTAATAAATGCGGTTTCTTATAAAAAATTGGCTCTCCTATATTTGTGTTATAAATGATAGTATAGCAATCCTAAATCATTTGTGAATTTCTTACTCCCTCCCCTTAGCAAGGGGAGGGTTGGGGTGGGGTTAAAAAATTTATGGCTGCTGCAAGGATTGCTATATAAGCGTCTTCCTCATCCGGGATATGGGGCTCGCAACACAAGAATTTTTATTTTGCTGAGCACCATAAACTCAGGAGATTTGGATTATGATATCAATTCCGGTTGCACTCCTCATAATAGTTGACTGTTAATTGTTAACTGTTAATTCGAGGTCGCAAAACTCAATGATGGCTGAGTGTTGAATGTTGACTCGATTTTACGCCCGACGATCAAGCGCGCATTTGATATGATATCTACTCTCTTGAATCAAATATTCAAAGGACGTGATGGCGGTGGTGGCATTGGCGGTTTAGCGATCGCCAGAGACTTAGAATAGCGAGCCTCTAAAACACCAGTTCTAAACTGAGCAACTTTTTCTCCCTTCCTGTAAAATACTATCACATTAACCCGACTGCTGTAAATAGTCAGATACCGCTGTTTGACAATGAAGGCAAGAATAATAAATACAACACCGATAAAAATACTGAGAGTCGGAATTCCTAACCAAAACAGCCACCAAGTACAACCCTCTCCTGTTTCAATCGCTCTAACATCCTCAATCGGAATAAACACCTCTTTTGTTTCTAATCCAAAAAAAGATTCGGAGCTAATTTGTAACATTTCGCCGACCAATTTAACCGTAATTGTGCCATTACTTTGAACTGGAACAATCCCCACAATTTGACCAGGTGTACCGCTGATTTGGATGAGTTGATTAGATTTCATATTTATTGTCTATTGGCGGTTCGGAAAAGCTATTAGATCGCCTCGTTTTAGGATTTAGCACGTCCGAAGAATTGTATAACAACAACCTCGACCTATTTGTTGACTCAAACTTGCTCTACCTATCGCCACAAGTACCACTAAAACCTCCTGCGTATAATAGGAAAGCTGATGCCCATAGCTGTAAGGTAAATCTAACTTGCTGGCAACTGGTTTGAGGACATCTGCTGCTTCATCTTTATTAACTTGATGTCCCTTGAGTTGATTGTACAAATACTCCACTACTTCACAAGTAATGTTTTTTGTAAATACGATTGTAGGTCTTTGAGCCTTAATCACATCTACTCGATAGTTTGAGCCTTCACGGTAGACGAGGTGGCAGTTGCGTAATCTAACCTCTCCAATCAATTCGCTCTCCATCTGTTCCTCCTATTTGATTCTCTAAGCAATTAGCAGCGATCTATCTGGGCAATTTACAAATAAAATTGCTCATCTCATTTTTACTAAAACCCAAACTCTTCCCCAAGTCTCCGCCTCAAATCTCCAGATATGGGTAATTGGCGGATTTCTTGGCAAATTGCAGCATGAGATTCTCCATTTTGAATGCGCTGCCTGTAAATTCCAATTAACAGCGCTTCAAGACCGTACTTAGATAACATTTCTGTCGCTAAACCGATGATGCCCAGCAAAGCAATGCCACCGAACATTCCTGCTGGCCCACCTAACATTGCCAAAGCCGTCGTAATTGCGGCCGCTCCTGCAAAACCTGTAGTTGCCATCACAATTAGAAGTAAAATTACAGGCAATCCTAGTCCAGCAGCTTTCCTAACAAACTCGTCCATAATGTCGCTCCTAGTCTGTATATAGAGGGATTAAAAATTAGAGAACTTTGTGTTTTTGCCTAGACTTTCCTTTAACAAAAGGCTTCACTGAAACCAGCCCAAAAATTTATTTACTGATTTCATTAATTTTTCCTAATTTATTGAAGGATTTGGTATGTGTTTAAGTTTGATCTCTAGGAGCTTACCTAGTCCCACTCCAAAAACTTGATAGACAAATCATTGTTACTACGATCGCCTAGTTGAAGAGCATTATCCATAATTTCCCTGAATTCATAACCCTGATTGCGAGCTAATACACCCCCAAGCTTAACAGTCAAAAATTCGACTACAGCCCCGTCTCGTTTATCGATAAATTGGACGCTGATAGACTGAACTTTAGCCGTCTTACTTTGCTTGTTGGTCAACCGCCCTACCAGAAATCGCTGAGTTCCTGTATTTTGCATCGCTAATCCAGTTAACTCCAGTCCATTCACAAGCTGAACCCTAAAAGGGTCTGGCTTCCGCGTGTTTTCAGGTGGTTTGGGAAATCGACAAAGCTCATCGAGAGATTCATACTGTTTTCTTTCAGAATTCAACTGAAAACACCCCGGATACTCTTGGGCGATCGCCCTCGGAAACAGATTGAAAAGAGACAGAAGCGCGATCGTCGGTAAAGCGGTTATCAACTTGACCCACCTAAACATGGCCTTTTACTCTCCAATCAGCAACGATACTCGTAAGTTGTTTTAGTCCAGCAGTTTTCACAGGTAAATCTGGTTTCGACATCTACTGATTAACCAGGGTCAAACCCAAAAATTATGCAAAGCTGAGGGGGAAACTGTATTTAGGTTCGCTGAACTCAGAAAGCTCTCCGGCTGCGCCGACTTTCTGAAACATCCACCGCGCCTAACTGAGATTAATGTATCAACTACAGTTCTAGTTTGTCAAGCTAATGCTCAAAAAAATCTCATTAAGTGAGATACCACCCTCAAAAGTCGATTTCACAAGGCTCTAGCCCCTCTAACGGCAGGGCGGTTTCATTCTCAGAAAAACCAGGATTTTGTAGGGGCGGTGCCCCCGTGCCCGCCCTGGCCCGTGCCCGCCCTGGCCCAGACAGGATAAATTGGGCATTTCAGCGATCGGGGCAACCACGGGGGGTTTGCCCCTACAGGAGAATGAAACAGCCCTGCCTCTAACGGCAACTTAAACAAGCTTTAAACCTGTAGCAATCAAGTATCCAGACCGAGCAAGGGCTCCAAATTTCAGCCGATCGCCCCTCAATTATTCTGTTGTCTATCTCGTTTACCTACTTTTAAGTGAGAAAAAAGCCCATATGATCAAGTTACAGCCCAGAAGCCTCTGTTTGCGCCACCCCTCAGTTATTCTGTTGTCTATCTCGTTTATCTCGTGATAAGTGAGATAAACGCCCATATAATCAAGTTACAGCCCAGAAACCTCTGTTTCCGATGCCCAAATTTCTGTGTTAGCTTACTTCCAGCGATCGCCCCGTCCTTTCCCAGCTATCTTTGAGTAGAACCGCCCGATTTGTAATACCTGTATTTAACGTAGTATGAAACTTCCCGAAGATTTTTTAATAACTTTAGCCACTAAAGTTGGCATTTCCGAAAACGAATTTGAAGTCTTATCAAGAGCAATCAAAGGCGAATCCATGTCTGATATTTCAGATCAGCTTCGCGTTCGCAAAGATGCCTTACAAAAACGCCTGGGAGAAGTGTATAAAAAATTTGAAGTTCAAGGTGCTGGGCCTGGAAAATTAGCAAAACTCCAGCAAATTCTCGTAACTGAATACCAGAAACAAGTTTCCACTAACCGTCACGATGCTACAACCGACCGCGAAGTTTCTCCAACCGTAGAGAATACCCGCTTCCAAGACGCAACTAACCCTCAATTTTTACCGCGTATTGATTGGGGAGAACTCCCAGCTCAAGAACCTTTCTACGGACGCAATTCCGAAATAGAAACTCTCAAAAAATGGATAGTAACGAACCGTTGTCGAGTAGTCACAATTTGTGGCATGGGAGGGATTGGCAAAACAGCGTTAGCTACCCAAACTATACAACAAATTAAAGGGGAATTTCAAACCATAATCTGGCGAAATCTCGCCACCTCTGGCCCCCTTGAAAAACTATTGCCAGACCTATTGCAATTCCTATCTCATCATTCAGAAATCGACCTTCCCAAACCCAGCAACTCACTCATCGCCCAATTAATAGAATATTTGCGCTTAACCCGCTGTTTATTAGTATTCGATAAAGTAGAAACTATCCTCGGAAGCGGACAGCTACCAGGACAATACCGCCCCGGATACGAAAGTTACCGGGAACTCTTCCAACAAATAGCACAAACCTCTCACCAAAGTTGCCTGCTTCTCATCAGTTGGACTCCCCCTATAGAAATCGATAAGTTAGCAGAAAAAACGTTACATTGTCGAGCTTTAGAACTGAGTGAGTTACCAGAAAAGGATGCCAAACAAATCATTTTATCCGCCCCCCAAGTTTATACTTCAGAGACTAATTTACTATCAGAACTCATTTACCTATATGGCGGCAATCCCCTCCTATTAAAAATAGCTGTCACTCACGCTCAAGATATGTTAGCGGGCAATTTAGCACAACTCGTCAAAAAAACTCCGTCGGTTATTGAGGGCATTGTCCGAGATTATTTCCAAGAGCAATTTCAGGATTTTTATGAATTAGAAGTAAAAGTATTGTCTTGTTTGGCAAGCAATAAACCCGCCACCCTTAGCGAGTTGCAATCCAGTCTACTATTTGCTGAAGACTTATCAGAATTGAAACAGGCTGTAGAAATTCTAATTGAGCGATCGCTCCTGCAAGCCCTCACCGAGTCTGGGGAAGAACGCCTGACAGTCACCCCGCAGGCTAGGCTACTTGTCACCCATCAATTAATTGCTAAATACCTGAATCAAATTGGTTACAAGAAATACTTAGAGAGTGAGTTACAGACGGCAAAATGTTATTTAACACAAACCATTCGCTACAATCCAGAACTGCCAGCAGCTAACTACAATTTAGGGTCAACATACGAAAAACTAGAAGATTTGCCCAACGCTCGCCAGCACTACAAAAAAGCAGCAGAATATAAAAACAGTCGCGCTGCCGGTGCTGCTGTCAATAATTTAGCTCGATTGGAAATTCTCAGCGAGAATTTTGACGTAGCGGTAGAACTAATTCTCTCTATTTTGCCACAAGTTAATGACAAAATGGTGCAAGTCACCCTCCACAAAAATCTGGGATGGGCTTATCTAGGACTGCAACTTTACAGTGACGCAGAGACTCACTTGGAAAAAGCAATTGCATTAGATAACTCCTATGCTGTTGCACACTGCTTGCTAGCACAAGTTCTCGAAGCAAAAGGGGATACAATAGCAGCTATTTCTTGCTGGCAAAAATGCCTGAATTGCTCTGCACAACACCAAGAACAAAAAGGTGTGGCGTGGAAACTTCCAGAATTAAGTATTTGGAAGAGTTTTGCGCGCGAGAGGCTCAGTGCTTCGGGCAGAGAACCTAATTAATTAAATTACAGTAAGCTGTTCTCCATTTAAATTGTGTGTCAAAAATCACTCAAATTATTGTGGGATGGGCTTCTAGCCCGTCCCGAATATGCAGTTTAAACACGCAACAGCTTAGGCTGCGTCAGTAGTTCTCAGTTTTTCGCTCCTACTTCACCATTTAACTAGCTGACGCACCCTACTGAAAGCTCGCTAACAATTAAAGTTATTTAGTTCGGAGGAACTATCGGATCGTCCTCTCCAGAACTGCATTTTGTTCTGCGCTCAGCTTGGGCAATTTCCATCAAGCAATAACTACCAATGGCTGATACTAAACTTGCCTCTATATTGGCAATGATTTCTCCCGCAGCATTGGGAACCCCCATTACTAATAATGTCAGGGGGGTAGATGAAACTATAGGTATCACAGCTCGTTTCTCCGTCAAAGAAAGGGATAAGGGAGAAGCGAGTTGGCCAACTGCGCTCTATTATTAACCAGGGGGTAGGGAAACAATTATGCAAAATTTTCAGAATAAATTTCGCCTCATCAAGCTGCAAACCTTCTCAGTGCTTGCTTGACGGAGTATTGAATTTTCTGTAAATCTTACATTGAGACGCAATTAAATCCTAGGCAGAGTACATCTCTGAGGTAAAATCAAGTCTAATCCTTTAATTGCTCAGGCATAGTCTCATGCCAATTCCCAAGCTTAGTGAAGCGACGATCCAGCACAATACCTCTGCCACATCCCTCAAGCGCGGTGAAACTTACTATTTAGCGGGTAATGTTACTAGCGCTGTCCTGCGTGGCAATATCGTGCAAGCAATAGTGGAGGGTTCTGCTCTGCAACCTTACCGTATTACGATAAACTTTGATGACGCTAATGTGGCATCATCAAATTGTACTTGTGCTTACGATCGCTTTGGGTGGTGTAAACATATTGTTGCTACCCTGTTATTATGTCTGCGACAACCACAAATAATTGAGCAGCGCCCGACGCTGGAACAGTTACTCGATCGCCTAAACGATGTACAAACCCAGCAATTAATACAAGATTTAGTAGAAAAGGAACCCTCACTCATCGATCCGATCGAACGATACGTTAACTTAATTGCTATTCCTACGCCTCCACAGCAACCTACTAAAGCACCGCGTCGCACCTCCATTAATCCCGCTCCCTTTCGACAACAAGTACGACAAATTTTGCGAAATGCTGTGCGTTATTTCGACGATGGATGGGGGGAAGAAGACCCCATTACAGAAGAACTTTTAGATGTGATTCAGCAAGCGCAGGAATTGATTGCAGAGGGAGATGGTAACAACGCCTTAGTAATTTTACAAGCCATCACCGCAGCTTGCGTTGAAGATTGGGATGACGTAGAAGAATATGGCGCTGAAAGTTCTGATATAGCTAACGCTTTAGATGAAGCTTGGACAGAAGCCATTTTAACGGCTGAACTAACTGCTGAAGAAGAGATCGATCTCCAGGTGATGTTAGAAGCTTGGCAAGATGAATGGGATTGCGATTTCACCATGAGCTTGAAAGCTTTACGCCAAGGTTGGGATGACCCCTTAATTCAACAGGTACTTCAAGGAAATATTACGGGGCAAGAAATAGGAGCTAATGACGCACCAAAATGTGCTAAGAGCTTAGCATTAATTCGCTTGCAAATCCTCGATCGCCAGGAACGCTATCAAGAATACTTATACTTAGCCCAAGCAGAAAACTGCTCTCAACAATACTTGACCATGTTAAGTCGTTTGGGGAGAGTAGAAGAAGCAGTGGAAGCTGCTGCTACTCAGATGAAATCAGCGGAAGATGCTTTTGCTCTCGCTCAAAGTTTACAAGCACAGGAAGCCCAAGCTGAAGCTCTAAAAATTGCTAAAACTGGGTTGAAGTTGTCAGGCAATTGCCTTTATAAACTGGCAATTTGGACGAGTGAGTTGGCTGTTGAGTTGGGAGAAAACGAAGTTGCATTAAATTCTAGAATGCTGGTATTTCAAATCAAACCATCCTTTGCCGATTATCTTTTAGTGAAGGAGTTTGCAGGAGACAGTTGGTCAACTGTGAAAGCAAATTTGTTAGCAACTCTGAAAAGTGATAGAAGTTGGGGAGTTTCTGAAGCACAGGTTGATATTTTTCTCTATGAGGGGCTTATTGAAGATGCGATCGCTGTTGCTGATGGCTTGAGTGGCTACGAATCGGCACTGATTCACCGAGTAATGGGGGCTGCGATCGCCCACCGTCCCGATTGGGTGATCGCTAATGCTTGTCGGCTTGCTGAATCGATTATGGATCGGGGGAAATCAGAGGACTACGATCGTGCAATTAAGTGGTTGGAAAAAGCCCGCGCTGCCTATTTACAAACGGGACAAAATCTTCAGTGGTGTGCTTATCGTTCTCAACTTATGCAACTACACAATCGGAAGCGGAAGTTAATGGGGATGCTGAAGAGTCCAGATTTAGATTGAGGCTGAAGTTTACCGTAAACCTGAACAAGTGAAAGCGGCCCAATAAAAAGGGTCAGCAAAAGGGAAATCTCAGCAACTAATTATTTCCAGTCGTTGCAAAGTTTTGTAATTGCGTGTTGCTGTTTCGGCCCGCTTTTCTTCCTCTTGTAGCCATTGCAGATAGTCGGGGGAAGCTTCGGGATAGGAATTACGCTGGTTTTCTGCAAACTGGCGATCGCCCTCCGCCTCTTCAAATTTGCGTTCTAATAAATCAGCAAGTTGGGGAGAATAGCAAGCGACAAATCCTGATCCAGAGAGCGATCGCAAATTTATTTGTGCTTGCTGCAATGCTTTTGGGCGGCTACTTCCTTCCTGCCGAAGTTTGTGATAAAAAATTGAAAATAAGGCTGTTGCTAAATCATCTACAGCCCACAGTGTGCTCACAACACTCCGAGCACCCGCACATAAAAAGCCCGTCGATAATGTCAAAATATCATCCGTAATTTCCGTAGTCCCTAACCCTGTTTCACAACAGGATAAAAACACATCAACTAGATGAGGAAGCCGCCAGCCCGGTGTCATTAACTGCCCCAAAGTAATGCTACCATCTGCCAATTCCAGTCTGGATTCTAACGGATTATCAAGGCGAGATTGAGCGTGATGGCTAGAGATAATTCCCTCGACTTGTAGAGACAGTTGCCGATAGTTGCTGACCGTTGCTTGGCTACGTCCTCGTAAGTGTTGTTCATTGCGAATATTATACAGTTTGGCAATTTGTTCACCCTCAAAACTTGCACAGGGTAAATCTTCCGTTGCATCTTCCACAATACCATATATTAGTCGATCGTTGACAGGTGGACGTTTGTGGCAAAATTCTAAAACTTGACAACTAGGAGTGTAACGAATTAGAAATTTATCGCCTAAATATTGACCATTTTCTAAGGGTAAAGCAGCAAAAGGAATTTGGTGTAGGCAAAGGTGAGGAACAATAATCAGTTCCTCGATATTATTAAGGTACTGACTAATCAGGTTATCGATTTGCAGGCGGCGGGAAAGTTTAGCTAAAAACTGCGGAATTCGATTTCTCCACTTAGCTTTACATTGTAATTGCTCTTGGGCTGATTTACTTGAATCGCCCGCCTCCAAGTAGGGTTTTAGCCAACCTTCATGAATCCATTGTTGTAAGTTTTTGCCTCGTTTTCTGGTTATTTTGTACAAATTTATTTCGGCTTGTCGCAAAACAAATACATATGTATCTTCATCAGTAGTGTAAAAATTAAGTATAGCTGTAGTAGGGCGATCGATGAGTTCTTGGATAGCGGTTAAATCAGGGGGACTGACTTGAATTTCGCCCGCTAAAACCGGATCTAAACGTCTTAGTTGTTCCCAAATTAGTTGTTTTTCACTTTCTAAACCTTGGATATTTTCACTAATGGCTTCTAAAGCTGCTCGATTGCGTGTACAATCCATATCAATTAGATCCTTAGCTCTAACTGCAATTAACTTCTGCTTTTTACTTGATTTCTTTAAACCGGAACGTTCGCAATCTATCTGTCGTTGAATTACTTCAAATTCTGCTAAATATTCTTCTACTTCAGAAGGTATATCTCCCTGAGAGTAAAGGTCATTACTGGCAATTAAATCTACTAAGCGACGAGAGCGAGAACGTTCTACATATTCAAAAGCTTGTGGAAAATTTTTCGTATTAACTAATGCTTGTACAATATGTTCATAAAGATATATATCTTCTCCTAAAATTTCTTGGCGGCGTCGATCGGTATTAGCCCACACTCGCAATTGTTCTAAAGCTTCAATAGCAAGACAATACCCTTCAATAGCTTGTCTCCATAGTCCTAATTTGAAGGCAATTTGGCCTAAAACTTGTCCCGAAATCAGACAATGTTGTGGGAAAGCTTGAGGAGTTCTGACTTTTAATGCTAACTTCAAGTATTGCATTGCTTCGGTAAGCTGATCTAAATTGTGGTAGAGACAACCTAAATTATTTTGTACAGTTGCCCAATTTTCAGGAAAATCTTTGAGAGTATAAACTTCTAAAGCAGCTTGGTAATAGTCCCGCGCCAGTTTTAGGTTTTCGTCAATACTTCCTTAAGTGCGATCGCTATAAGCATAACCTAAGTTTAATTGCACCATAGCCCAATCTTCAGGAAAATTTTTCTGAGTATAAAATTCCAAAGCTGACTTATAGTAAAAAATAGCCATTTCTAAATTTTCAACTTCATTTTGAATACTGCGCCTCCTATAGGCATTTCCTAAATTATTTTGGATCATTGCCCAATTTTCAGGGTTAATTTGACGGGTATTTACTTGCAAAGCCATTTGATAGTAATTAATGGCTATTTCTAAGTTATTATCCTCATCTCCTAGAGAGGCAGTCCAGTAGAAGTAGTTGACAAAAAATACAGTTTCTGCTGATGCTGATTTATAAGTAAATGTGATA
>NZ_JAUBTR010000169.1:0-2459 GCF_036705045.1 Microcoleus sp. BR0-C5 | reverse complement strand
TGGTAGAGTCGATAGGGGAATTTCTACCCTTACCTCTCCTTCAAAACGGAACGTGAAACTTTCGCTTCATTCCGCTCCTCGATATCTTCACCCTTGTTACGGGTACAATTCAAAACGGGTTATCATCATAGCTCTTTTTGAAGAGCCGTCATTATCCGTTTTTGTGTCGTGACAATGTTTATGCAAAAGTTGGAGGTTTTTATATTCATCCTTGCCACCTAAAGAGCGGGGTTGGATATGGTCAACTTCTACAATGTCTGTAGTTGTAAAGTACAGACCACAGTGGGTACATTTACCTTTTTGTGTCTTAATAAGTGTTGCCAATCTTGTTGGTGTTTCTGGGTATTCTCCACGTCTTTTGCTCCAATAAATCCAGTCACCATTGTAGGGCGTTGAGTTGCCTTTAACCTTTACGTGCCTTTTAATAGGCGTTGTTGAGTGTTGGGTCAGCTCTAAACCTTCTTCTGTGCTGAAACACCAATTTCTGTCGCCTACTGTTCGCCAGTATTTGTCTTTGTTGATGTTACCTTTTCCCCGTCTTATCGCCCAAGCTCGCAGTTGATCATAGGTAAGTTTATCCGCCTTGTTAAAGGTTTCTTTACTTACTACTGTTGAGTAATAGTTTGACCATCCCTTAATAATTGGATTCAGCCGACTAATTAAAGCAGCTTGTGGTGCGGTATTATGAGTGTCTATTACTTCAGCTATTCTGGAGAGGTGAGCTTTAATTGTTGGATTTGAAGGGGTGATTAACGTATTAAAGCCTAGTGGTATTCCATTTGTACTTCTGGCACTTCGGTAGTTACCTACCTGATGTTGTTGTATGTGGAACCCTAAAAACTCAAACCCAACATTTCCATTATATTCATTGAGGGTGTGGGTTAATTTTGTTTTGCTTGGCTTTAATTCTAAGCCAATGTCACCTAACCATTCCGCTATTATCTGATGACAGGTTGTTACTACTTCAATATCTTTGTGCATAATCACAAAGTCATCGGCGTATCGGATTAAGCTTAGTGATGCTCGTCTATCTTTTTTATTGATACCCAAGTATCCTTTTGTTAGCGTTTCCGCATATTGTTTAACCCGTTCTTCCATTCCGTGAAGGGCTATATTAGCCAATAGCGGGGAAATAACCCCTCCTTGTGGCGTACCTTCATCGGTCGGAAAAATTTCACCTTGGTCTAATACCCCGCTTTTAAGCCACGACTTAATTTGTTTCCTGAGTCGTGGATAGGTATTGATTTTGTCAAGTAATGCTTTGTGATTAATGCGGTCAAAGCATTTGGCAATATCAGCGTCTAGCACATATTTGGCTTTATATCTGATACTGTCAAAGATGGCTCCTATTGCATCGTGACACGACCTACCGGGTCTAAAACCAAATGAGTTAGGCTCGAATTTAGCCTCCCATTCTGGTTCAAGAGCTGCTTTCACAACTGCTTGTAGGGCGCGGTCGTACATTGTGGGTATACCTAATGGTCTGGACTCATTGGTTCCTGGTTTTGGTATCATTATCCTACGTGTAGGTTGTGATTTACCAGTTGCTTTGAGTTGACTTACTAGCTTAATTCGTTGCTTTGGAGATAGTAATTTAATACCATCCACTCCTGCTGTACGTTTGCCAGTATTATCTTGTGTTACCCGTCGTACTGCTAAAACCTTATTAGACCAAGAATTAATCAAGGTCTTCTGAAGCTTACGAACTGCTTTGACATCGCCACGCTCACTTGCTCGATAGATACGTTTTTGCAACTTGAACGTCAATCTTTCAGCTCTTCGCCAATTGATTTGATTCCATTCCACCGTCGGGTTGTCCCGCGTTTTAGACTTATTCATTGCTATTAGGTTCCTATCCTTGAAGTTACCGTGTATCCGTCTGCATATCTCTGTCATTACAACAGAGCATTAGCTTTTGATACAATCCCTCTCTCGTATATTATTCGTTAGCTACTTACTGGTAATCGACCTGATTCCAGAAATATATGAGAGTTACTTCGTTCCAAATACACATTGATTGAGTTTTTAGTGTGATGCTATCCACCGGGTTTATGGGAGGTGCGTATAGGTCGAGGCTCAAATCGCCTATTCCTTATCCTTGCCTTTTGGCTTGGTCTTTAATCAGTTTTTACCGTGGTTTTCAACGGGTTTACACTTGATTCAGCCGTTAGACCATCTAATATAACGGTGGTTCGGACACATCTTTGCTTTCGCTACACATGAACTCTTGCTCGACAGTTACCAGTTTCGGCTACCAGTAGTCTGCCTTTTATCCCCGCTTTACCCTATTAGTTGCTACCTAACAAGATAGGGGATATGCTTTTACCGCTGCACTTGCGGACTAAGACTAAGGATTTGTGAATCCTGCACCTAGATGTGTATTTAGTTGTCCTAACCGATAAGTTAGGCTAACCGTCCCTAGATATTTCTATCCATTTGAGTTAAACGAATCGCACTGA
>NZ_JAUBTR010000089.1:0-23778 GCF_036705045.1 Microcoleus sp. BR0-C5 | reverse complement strand
TTCTTAATTATCGTGATTTTTGGCTTTTTGGGGATTGTATTTTATCGTATTTCAATTTGAAGTGCGGAATGTGGGCTAAAAGTGGTGTGCTCAAAGTTGACGGGGCGGGGCGTAAAAGGTTTGCTCTGTCACGGAGAAGGCTCCAATGGTAAGGACACTTTACGCGCCGTGCTCGCTGCCGTTTATGGAAATGGAATGACTGGGAAGTCTTTGTCTGACTTCAGAGCCTATGACACTGGTCGAAAGTTTAATCTGTCCGGTCTGCTAGGGGGGGTCTGTAACTGGGCTTCAGAGAACACTGCAAAAGTAGACCTAGACAATATTCAGAGTCTTAAGCAGTTCATTACTGGTGACCCGATCGACATTGAACCCAAAGGTAAGGACAGCCACGAATACAAACCGGTTGCTACTTTCTTTGCTAATTGCAACAAGTTGCCATCCATCACCGGAGGAACCGAGGCGATCGAAGGTCGGTACGGAATTCTGAATTTTGAAAAGACTTACGCCAAAAACGCGATCGCTGCTGAGGGGCAACTAGAAGCTGACCCGCGCTTCAAGGACGATGAAAAGTTCATTCTTGAACAGATTGCCCCGGCGATGCTCAACAAGATGTTAGAGCGGTGGCCGCTGCTGCTTTCCGAGGGTATCGACTACAAGGCAACCAAGGAAGCAATGCAGAAGGCCCAGGAGGAAAGCCGCCACCTCTGGCAGTTTGTCCGCGACGCTGGCATTGAGGTACAATCTGGCGGCCGCATCTACATCAAGGATTTGTGGGAGCGGCTGCAAGAGTGGTACGTAGAAACGGGGACATTGGAAATTGAACAGAGTACGAAGGATCGTAAAGACAAGCTAATTTGGCATGATCTACCCAACAAATACGACACGCCTGTAAAGGCTATAAACCAAGTATTTGCAAGGTTTTCGGAGATATTTCCTAAACTCAAAAGGTTGCAATATAACGGGCGAGACGAGATGGAGCGTAGAGCGCAATGGTATCTCTCTGGAATTGGCTTTGTGCAAAATTCTGAATTACCCGCGAATCTTGCTCTGCCAGCTCTGCCAGTAGACACAGAGGAACTTACAGCTCTGTCACTTGCTCTGCCAACATGATGTGGCAGAGCAAGTTACAGAGCTACAATTCTTTCGGAGAAGGCTGGCAGAGCTGGCAGAGCAATTTTTTCACCTTTTATGGAAGTCTGCAACTTACTCCCTCAACTTACCGATGACGAGCGGCGGAAGTTAGCAGAACTGCTACCGCAACCTCAGCTATTAACTCGGAAAATTACTCCCGAAGATGCCCAGGCGATGCGAGACATAGCACTGGTGTGGTGGCACGAATACTACCCAGAGCAACTACAAACTCTCCAAACACAAATGTTTGGCTGGCAGGCACCGGGCAAAAAATACGACATAGCTACGATTGCTCAGTGGTTGGAAGGAGAAGTGGAAGCCGTTCGCGATCGAATTACTGAACTCATCCGTCTCCAAGGAAAAATTTAGCCACTGCCTGACAACTGACGGCTCAATCCCTCTCCCCCTTAATTGGGGGATTTTCGTGTCTACAAGTTTTGTCTACAATATGTGGACACTGTAGACAGTTGTCAGTTATTGTAGACAAATACTGTATACAGGTGTTTACAATGAGTCAAAGTCAAGTCGTATCGTTCAGGGCTTCCGGTCACTTCCTGAACTGGATAGAAGCTCAGAGGCTAGAGGGTGAGTCCGTAAGTCAAGCTGCACAACGCATTCTCAAGGAAGTCTCAGGCACGTCTACACCGCTGTCTACACTACTGTCTACACTGTCTACACTGTCTACACCGAGCGATACTAAGTTGGTGTCTACATTGTCTACAGATTTGTCTACACGAAGCAATGATAGCGTCGTGTCTACAAATATTGTAGACAATGTAGACAAGGCTGTGAGTTCAAGTCTTGACCCCGTGATGGAGCGCATGGCCGCTATTGAGGAACGGCTGGGAAAATTGAGTGCCTGAGCGATGGCAAGGATGAATCGCTCAGGCAGGAATTGAAAGCGGCCAACAAGCAACTTGCAGAATGGGATGCAGAACTGAACCAGTTACACGAGCGCAACGGCGACTTAGGACTGAAGGTGCAGATGTTGGAGCAAGAGCTCAAGGAAGCGCAGCGCGATCGGGAAGCAAATAAAAATTTAGCTCCGACCGTCGCAGAATTTCCAGAACCGGCCGACTTACTCAACCAGTTGAAAGCACGGCGTAAAAAATCCAGAACTGACTTAGCTGACATCAACGCAATTCTGGGGCTTCTGGCGGAAGAGTACGGCTCAAACCTAGTCTAGGTATGGATTGTATTCAATTTGTATTCAAACGAGTCATTTTGTCTCCAATTTGTATCCAATTTCTGGTCAACTAGACCCATCACAAAGCGAAAAAATCAGCAATAAAAAACCTCAAACCGTTGATTTATCGTTGGTTTGAGGTTTTTGTAGACGAAAGCGGGCAGCGGGAATCGAACCCGCATAATTAGCTTGGAAGGCTAAAGTTTTACCACTAAACTATGCCCGCACACAGAAACTAAACATACCACAAGTCTCTGGGGATTGCAATAGGCCTGTGCAAAATTTTTGAATACCTCCCTACCAGTGGCTGAATCGGGACTTGTGGCCCGATCGCCCCCTCACCCCGAAAATCCCCGTCTCGGCTGCTGGGTAAGGCTTTACGGGTGGAAATAATCGTAAATTTGCTGCGCTAGACGCGGGCCAATCCCAGAAACTTCTGCCAACTGTTCGGGAGTCGCTAAACGCAGATAGTCGATCGACCGAAAATGTGCTAACAATTGTTTTTGTCGGTGGTGTCCCAATCCGGGAATTTCATCAAGGCGCGATCGCTTCATTCTCTCGCTTCTGCGATCCCGGTGAAAACTCACAGCAAACCTGTGCGCCTCATCCCGCACCCGGCGCAATAATTGTACCCCAGGCTGCTCAGAATTAGTGGGCAGTGGCAAAGATTCCCCCGGCAAAAATATCTCCTCTCGCTGCTTGGCCAAACTGACAACGCGCAACTCTTCTAGCAAATTCATCTCCCGCAAAACAGCCACAACTGCTGACAGTTGACCTTTGCCGCCATCTATCATAATTAAGTCGGGTTTGTCCGAAATAGTACGAGAAACTGAGGATAAATTGCTGATTTTTTCCGAATTTCCTAAATCGCTAAATTCTTCTTCCTTATTCGTTCTATCCGTTAAATCAGTTATAAAATCCGTTGCCGAACTTTCTTCTTCCTTCAATCCTCGAAATCGGCGACCGATAACTTCTGCTAAACTAGCAAAATCATCAGAATGACCCGATTTAATTTCATGATTTTTAATTTTGTAATGGCGGTAGTGTTGATTAGCCGGCAAACCGTCAATAAATACGACGCGGGAAGCTACGGCGTCAGAACCTTGAATGTGAGAAATATCGTAGCCTTCAATGCGGCGAGGAACTTCCGGCAAATCGAGAATTTCTGCTAAATCTTCCATTGCTTGAGAATTGCGATCGCTCAATCTTTGCATTCTTGCCAATTCATACTCAGCATTGCGTTCCACCATCTCAATCAACTCAGCTTTAGTTTGTCGCTGGGGCGTCAAAATGGTAACTTTTCGCCCCTTACGGTTGCTCAACCAATCTGCTAATATTTCCCCTTCTGGCAATTCGTACTGCACAGAAATTTCGCTGGGAATTTCTACAGATTCGACATTTTGATAGTGTTCTTCCAACACCCGCTGCAAAATCGCTCCGGCCTCTACCCCCCCTCGTTCCCCCCCTTGCCAAGGGGGGGAGGAAAGAGAAAGTTCAGATAACTCTTCCCCCCCCGATTGTAGGGGCGGTGCCCCCGTGCCCGCCCTGGGTTGGGATGGTATTTCCGCCATAAATCCCAACCTTCCCACCAGTTGACCAGCGCGGATTTGAAACAATTGAACGCAAGCGTGCTGGGTATCGGCCGCAAGTGCGATCGCATCTCTGGAAATAGTATCGTCTGGCAAAGATACTTTTTGACCCGCACTCAAAGACTGCAAACCCTTAATTTGGTCGCGAATACGCGCCGCAGTTTCAAAGTTTAAATCTTCGGCTGCCTGTTCCATTTGGGGTTCTAAAATATCGAGCAATTCCTGAGTTCTTCCCTGGAAAATCATCGCTACTTTTTGGATGATTTTTCGGTATTCCTCCGGCGAAGTTAACCCTTGACAAACGCCAACGCAGCGCCCGATGTCGTAGTTCAAACAAGGACGGTCTTTAAATAGCGGTTGAGGGCGCTGCCGCAGCGGGAAAATCCGCTTAATTAAATGCAGCGTACTCCTCAGTGCCCCTGTATCGACGTAGGGGCCATAGTAGCGGTCTTTGGCACTACTGGCGCGGCGTTTGCGGGTGATAAAAATGCGCGGGTATTCCTCCGACCAGGTTATGCACAAATAAGGATATTTTTTATCATCTTTGAGGAGTACATTAAAGTAAGGTTGGTGCTGTTTTACCAGGTTTGCTTCTAAGGCTAAAGCTTCTGCTTCTGTGTCGGTGGCGATGAATTCAATTTCGCGCACTTGCTGCACCATCATCGCGATGCGGGGGCTGAGATTTTGACTTTCGCGGAAGTATGAACGGACGCGGTTTCGGAGTTTTTTTGATTTGCCGATGTAAAGGATGCGATCGCTCTCGTCTCGCATTAAATATACACCAGGAACCGCCGGAATTTCTTTGAGGCGACTTTCTAGGCGTTCCGAGTCTTTAACTAACGGCAGAGTTTTTGTGGATGGCATTGCAAGCTATCTCAGCAAAATAGAGACTGATTGTACACTCTTTTATTTTACCTTAATTGTGCCGATTTTTACTGCTGCTACCGTCGCCCAACCTACCGACTACACTTGAAAATCAGTTACAATATCTGAGATAAAAACTTGCGCGTCCGTTCTTCCTTCGGGTTCTGAAAAAACTCTTCCGGCTTCGCTTCTTCAACTAAAACGCCGCCATCCATCAATACAATGCGATCGGCAACTTCGCGCGCAAACCCGACTTCGTGAGTCACCACTACCATTGTAATTCCAGTTTGAGCCAAATTTCGCATTACATCTAAAACTTCCCGCACCATCTCCGGGTCTAACGCTGATGTCGGTTCATCAAACAGCATGATTTTAGGCTGCATGGCTAGAGAACGTGCAATAGCTACCCGCTGCTGTTGTCCCCCAGACAACTGTCCGGGATATTTTTTTGATTGTTCCAAAATTCCCACTCTTTCTAACAGTTGCATCGCCACTTCTTCAGCTTTTTTCTTGGGCCAGCGGCGCACCCACACCGGCGCTAGCATGACGTTTTCCAAGACTGATAAGTGGGGAAACAGGTTGAATTGCTGAAACACCATTCCTACTTCGCGGCGAATTGTCTCGATGTTGCGTAAGTCGTGGGAAAGTTCGATTCCGTCGATCGTAATTTTACCTTGTTGGTATTCTTCTAATGCGTTAAATGTGCGAATAAATGTCGATTTTCCCGAACCAGAGGGCCCCATCACGACCACGACTTCACCTCGGTTTACGGTCATGCTGACGCCGCGCAGTACGTGAAATTGTCCGTACCATTTGTGGACGTTTTCTGCTACGATTACTTGTTCGGGGATTGTGGGTTTAGTTTCCATGATTTTTTGATTTTTTAACCGCAGATGTCGGCAGATGCACGCAGATGAACGCCAATGAAATTAGAGGATTTTTTAGCGCTGGCTTACTTCTAAAGTTCGCTCTATTTTGCGGCTTGCTAGGGACATTGAGTAGCAAAATATCCAATAAATGATGCCGACGAATATGTAAACTTCGGCGTATCTGCCGATATAGGATGGATTTGCTAAAACGGCGCGGGATATTCCGATTAATTCTAACATTCCGAATAGAGACAGGAGGGATGTATCCATAAATAATCCGATGAATTGACCGCCGATCGCCGGAATGACTATTCGCAGTGCTTGAGGCAGTACAATGAGAATTGTGAGTAGGGGTGTATTGAGTCCGATCGACCTAGCTGCTTCTATTTGTCCCCTGGGCACGGCCTGCAAGCCACCGCGCACGTTTTCTGCCAAGTAAGCTGCACTGAATAGAGTCAGTCCAGCAATGGCTCTAATTACTCTATCCAATTTCGGATATTCGGGCGGCAAAAAGAGTTGCAGCATCACTTGACCTAAAAACAAAATGCCAATTAAGGGTAAACCGCGAATAATTTCAATGTATAATGTTGATAACAGTCTTACAACTGGCAAAGAACTTTGTCTGCCGAGTGCTAGCAATACTCCCAAAGGAAAGGAAAGCACAATACTAATAACTGCTAAAAACAGCGTCAGCACTAAACCGCCCCAATCATTTGTTGACACTTCGGTCAAACCTAACCCGCCTTTAATTAGCCACAAAACTATTGGGAAGGAAAGAACCCAAATTGCAGGCATCCAGCCCATGATTTTTGGCGGAATTTGCCTTCCGATGGCATAGCTGGCGGCGGCTGCGATAATAATTCCTAAGAGGTAGAGGCGAGAGGTTAGGTCGATCGGCGAAATGACCGCACCCACAACCGCAGCACCGAGTATAATTAGTAAAGGCGGATTCCAAAGAGGTTCTTGCCGCTGAATGTTTCCCCAAGTTAATCCTCCCAACAAGGCAATTATGGCCGTTACTATCCACAGCCGCCAGTAGGATTCGCGGGGAAATCTGCCGGCAAAAAATAGCGGCAAGTTGGCTTCTAATACGCGCCATTGAGCTTTTGTTGTTGCCCAAACGATAATTACTTTAATAGTTTGGAAGGCGATAATTAGGCAAACTACTGTCAGAATGCTGTTGTACCAGGTACTAAATAGGTTTTTGCGCGCCCAATTCCAAGGGGTGGGCGATTCGGTGGCTGGGGGCGGTAATATGGGGAGAGTTTCCATCTAGCGGTTTTCCATCCTATATTTTATTAACCCGCGTAGGCGGGTTTTGTTTGTGTAGACGCGATTTCCAATCGCCAAGGCTAAAAAAAATACTACTTATTTTCGCCGATTTATCCAATCTTCTCCACCTGGTAACTGACTTAAATGCTGGGCTAACACTGCGGGTAAATCTTTGGCGGAATGGATATAAGTCAAGTTCAATAACCTCACAGCAGTCTGAATAATCAGGTTTCTATCCATCATCTCTGCAAGTTGAAATTGAGTATAAACACCATTCAATACTTCCTCGGCAGCCTCTGCGATCGCATCCTCAATCACCTCCTCCTCTATAAAATTCTCCCATTCATCAGAATTGATGTAATAAGATGTTTTATTGTCTTTAATATTTGCCTTTTTAATTTCTCTAATTGAATTGCGAATCGAACTTACCCAAGAACCAGTTAATCGCTGTTCAACTTGATTTTTAATCAAGTGAATCAGCAAAACATTTAAAAAAGATTGGATTTGTCGCAAGATTGCCTGTTTGCTCATTCCATCTAACTCATCGACTATTGCCAAAGCATCCGTATACCTTCCTTCCAATATGCTATTTCTAAGAGCAATTAATTCTTGTGTCATTTGATTCCCCTCAACTTTAATACTAACAAGCCAAAGATTGTTGTGACTTATTTATTATTGCTTAATCGTCAACTCAAAAGTTTTCGTTCCTCTGTCTAAGCTACAGTCACTGTATGCCACTTTATGCGCTATCCTTTGATTACCCGTAAATTTGGTTAAATTTAAAGTCTTTACCTTTCCTTGATTTGTACAGTTTTATTGTACCAATTCATGAACAGAGAAACTATCAAACTAATTGTTAGATATGTTATCATGATAATTAACATTGCTTCGATCGCCCTTCCGGTCTGATTTAACGTCGGAGAGCCCACCACAAAATAAACGTCGGGATAAGCAACCGCAACCGCTAAACTCGAATTCTTAGCTAAATTCAGATACTGACTGGTTAAAGGCGGCACAATCACCCGCAAAGCTTGCGGCAAAATTACCATCCGCATCATTGTTCCAGACTTCAACCCCAAAGACTTTCCCGCTTCCCACTGGCCTCTCGATACTGATTGAATTCCGGCCCGGACAATTTCTGCAATGTAACTGCCAGTATACAAGCTGAGTCCTGTCACCAAGGCGGCAAATTCTGGAGTTAATTTTAATCCTCCTTCGAGTTGCAATTCAGGTGTGAGGCGGGGGAAATCTAGACGAAAAGGCAGATTTTTGGTAATAATCAAAGCTAAGATTGCACTCAGCCCGATCGCACCTAAAGCCCAAAACAACTGTCTTCCCGGCTTAGCTTGTTCCAGCATCACCCGCGCGCGCCACATCCACAGCCCCGCCGCCGCCAAAACTCCGACAGTTAGCAAAATCAACCAAATCTCGAAACCGGGCAAAGCCACAGGCCAAGGTACAGCAATGCCACGATTGGTCAAGTAAATCGGCCCCCTCATCTGCTGATTGTCTTCCAGTTTTGGCAGGGAAATGAAAACTGCAAAATACCAGAAAAATAATTGCAGCAATAACGGCGTGTTTCGCAGAACTTCTACATACAAAGCAGCCAAATTCCGCAGCAGCCAATTGTCGGAAAGGCGGGCAATTCCCACCGTTAAACCCGCAATTGTTGCGAAAACAATCCCCAGAACCATAACCCGCAGCGAGTTAATTAAACCGACAAAATAAGCTTGTATGTAACTGTTTTCTGGACTGTAAGGAATTACGCTTTCGCCGATGTCAAATGATGCTTGGGAATTGAGAAAATCAAATCCAAATGCAATCCCCAGTTGCGAGTAATTGGCGCCCAGATTGTCCCCGAGAATGGCGATAACAACTATTACTAAAATTAGGGCGATCGCCTGTCCGGCAATTTTCCAGAAGCGATCGTCCCGCAGCAGTTTTGATATATCTTTAAATTTGGATGATTTCTCGGATTTGCCCGGTTGAGGTTCTGTATTCATAATTTAAATTATTAGCGCAATTACAAATCCAGTCGCATCAAGACTAAAGAAACCGGGTTTTTTCCTGAATCTTGTGACTCCGACGCAGGATTTTGGTAAAAAACCCGGTTTCTGACTATCCCTAAGACTAAAGAAACCGGGTTTTTTCCTGAATCTTGTGACTCCGACGCAGGATTTTGGTAAAAAACCCGGTTTCTCAGAGGAAGTGCGTGTAAGTCCTGATGAAATTAGCGGAACGGTGGCGAGTAAAGCAAACCGCCATCTTTCCAGAGTCTGTTTTGACCCCGTTCTAACTTGAGTGTACTTTTGGGGCCGAGGTTGCGATCGTACATTTCCCCGTAATTCCCCACTTTCTTAACAACGCGGACGGCGTAGTCGTTCGGGAGTCCGAAACCTTTACCTAAATCTCCTTCTGTTCCTAGCAAACGTTTGACGTTTGGGTCTGTAGTGCTTGCCACAATTTGGTCTACATTTCCTGAATTAATTCCCAAATCTTCCGCTTCAATCGCCGCAAAAATGATCCATCTCACCGCGTCCGACCATTTAGGATCGCCGCTTTTTACCGCTGGGGCTAACGGTTCTTTTGACATCACGATCGGCAAAACAACATTATTCTCGGCATTCGGCAGAGTTGTCCGCTTCGAGACTAGCTGCGATCGATCGGCAGTAACACCTTGACAGCGACCTTCTTGATAGGTAGCAAAGGTAGAATTCACATCTTCAAACACCACAGGAGTGTATTTAACTCCTAATTTTCGCATTTGGTCGGACAAATTTTGTTCGGTGCTCGTACCTGTCTGCACGCAGATAGATTTGCCCGCAAAATCTTTTAAACTTTTGATACCGCTGTCTTTTTTGACCATGATGCTTTGAGAGTCATAAAAGATCACCGGGGCAAATTCCAGTCCGGTAGTGCTGTCGCGACTCGCAGTGTAGGTGGTATTTCGGCTGAGAATGTCGATTTCTCCGGCCTGTAAAACTGTAAATCTATCTTTGGCGTTCAGTTTTCGGTACTCGACTTTTTCGGGGTCGTCAAATATTGCCGCCGCCACCGCCCTGCACACATCCACATCTAGTCCCGAATATTTGCCTTTTTCGTCTACAAAGCTAAAACCTGGCAGTTCGCCACTGACGCCACAAATCAGTTTGCCACGGCTGACAATTGTATCTATCCGGCTGGAACCTTGTTGCGATTTGCCTTCGGCAGTTGTTGTTGCTGGTGTTTGTCCGGTTTGTGCCGATCGATCCCTACAAGACGCCAACGGTGCCACAAACAACACACTTGCTAGTAGCAAAAATTTCCATTTACGCATAGATTTTAATAGAACGCTTTCCTGACAATCCTACCTTGTAGCTGTCAGAACTGTGGCGATCGGCGATCTACACAGCCTCCGGTTTCAAATTAGCCGTTCTGCATCCGGTGCTGCACAGCGGCAACTGCCTCGACTACCCGCCTGTTTTTTTTTTGAGCAAACTGGGAGCCCAGAGTTAGAAACCCGGTTTCCGACTGGAGGCCTGGTCGTCAAACCTAAGATTTATCCTTGAAACCCGGTTTCTTTTCTGCTATTTCTGCCCAGCGCGAGCGATTGTCGCCTTTGCCTGGAATATTTATCCGATTTTGATTGAATCTGCTCACAGTAGCTCTGGTGATAGACGCTGCTCAGCTAAATCGCGGATTAGGGACAGCCGAGACTGGATGTATTCGTCCAACAAATCTGCTTCTTTGCCATTGAGCGCAGAGTTTGTCTTTAACTGCTTTAGCAGCCACTGTACCAGGGTGGCATCGTCTAAATTTACTAACAGAGTAGCTTGGGTGGTCTCAATTAATGACCAGAGTTGGCGTAACATGACTGGAGTCATAAAACCTCGTTGAGCGTAAATACGCACTTAATGGGCGGGCATAGCGAAAAGCTGGTCTTGGTGTCTCAAGCCGATAGACGAAAAGCACCCTCATGTCGATCGGCTTAAGGATTATTTTATATTTGACCACAATAACTTAATACAGTAGTGTCGTAAGTTACAACACACAAGATGTTATAAGAGTTCCCAATTCCTTCACATTGAGATAAATATCTTGATAAAAGATTAAAAATCTTTACACGCGCTCGCTCGCGGGGGCTGCCAAGAGGTGTCCGCGATCGAGTTCGACATCCCGGTTCAAAAGAAAATTGATTGATTACTCACTAGCCACAAACTTTTGAACCCCCGCCAGAATTATTTCTAATTCAGCGATGATTTTTGTAGCCCCCTCCAAATCATTAGATTCGGCCAGACTTTGAAGCTGATCTGCCATATCGGGCATTAACCGCACCGCCGCCGTAGCGCTGACACCTTTAATTTGATGAGCGTGGCGGGCGAGTGTCTCCATATCTCCCGCGGCTATCGCCTCCTTAGCAGCTTCTAAATAACTACCAGTATCCACCACAAAAGCTTGCAGTATTTCCCGCTCAAATTCTAAATCAGCGCCCGAAATTTCGTGCAAACGTGCCATATCGACTACCGATTCGATATCTGGCTCAGAATTTTGAAGTTCCTCGCCATTAAACTTGGGAGTTTCAATTTTTAGCTTAGCCGACCAATTTGCTAGTACCGATTTTAACTTTTCGATCGCAATAGGTTTGCTAATATAATCGTCCATGCCCGCCGCCAGACACTTTTCCCGATCGCCCTTCAAAGCATTCGCCGTCATCGCAATCACCACCGTCTTTTGATTCGGCTCCATCTTGCCAGCAGCATCTGCCGCTTCCCGGCGGCGCAATTCCCGCGTTGCTTCGTAACCGTCCAAAATCGGCATCTGACAGTCCATCAACACAATGTCATACTTTTTCAGAGCAACCATAGATAGCGCCTCTGCACCGTTATTGGCGACATCTGCGCTGCATCCCAAAACTCTGAGTTGATTAAGACCAACTTTTTGATTGATGGGAGTATCTTCAACTAACAAAATCTTTAAACTTGCTAAGTCCCGGTTGTCAATAGCTGAGGTTCGATTGGACGTTGAATTTGCCAGCGGCTCATCAATCAGCGTCATCGGGGCGATCGCATTCGCCAAGCAATCAAATAGTCGGTGAGCTTTAACAGGTTTAGTTAAATACCCGCTAAAACCGCTATCTACCAAGCGTTTCGCCTCTGCAAGCTGAGTCATTGAAGTCAGCACCACCCACTTTGTCTGCTGCATTGCAGGCTCAGAAATTCTCAAGCGTTCGAGACTTCCCGCCACCATTTCCGGCAACTGAATATCAACCAAAACGATATCGTAAGGGGAATTAAGGCTGACAGCTTTGTACAGAGATGCGATCGTCATCCAACCGTTCTCAACCTCCTCAACCTCCATTCCCCACAAAACAGCCATTCTCACTAACACTTTTCGCACTGTCGGCTTGTCGCTGGCAACTAACATTTTTCGCCCCGCCAGCACCGTTTCAAAATTCACTTCGCACGCTGTCCCGACAGCAGTTAAATTTTCCTTAACAGTCGGCACAGTAAACCAAAAAGTCGAGCCTTGGCCAGGGGTACTTTCCACACCAATTTGCCCACCCATTAACTCCACCAACTCCTTAGAAATAGCCAGCCCCAAACCTGTGCCACCATATTTTCTTGTCGTAGAGGCATCAACTTGAGTAAAAGATTGAAACAGCTTTTTTAGGTCGTCGGGAGCAATCCCAATTCCTGTATCTGTGACTTTAAACAGCAGGAGCAGCGAGTCATTGTTTTCTCTTTTTAACGGTTCGATATTCTCTAAAATTTTCTGATTCTCGCTAGCTGCCAACAACCCCGGATTACTAGCATTAGCCACCTCAATTACCACTTCTCCTGCTTCTGTAAACTTAATAGCATTGTTAATCAAATTTGTGAGTATTTGCCGCAACCGCGCTGCATCACCTTTAATTTGCAGCGGCACGTCGCTGTCAATTAGTGCCACCACTTCTATACCTTTTTCTTGTGCGGGAGTTGCCAACAAATCCAGCACTTCATTCATACAGATACTGAGGTTAAATTCTAGTATTTCTAAGCGCATTTCTCCAGCTTCCAGTTTGGAGAGATCCAGAATATCGTTAATGATGGAGAGTAAATTTTGACCGCTAAGTTTCAGCGTCTGTACAAAATCAATCTGTTCGGGAGTAAGATTCGTTTTCAGCAGCAAATCAGTCATCCCCATCACTCCATTCATCGGAGTGCGGATTTCGTGACTCATATTTGCTAAAAATAGCGACTTCATTCGAGACGCTTCTAGGGCAGCTTCTCGGGCCTGCTGCGCTTGTTCAAAAAGAGTAGATTGCTGAATGGCGATCGCCAACTGCACGCTCAACCTCCCCAGCAAATCCATCTCAGAATCAGTCCAAACACGCGGAGCGCTGCACTGATGGGCAATCAGCAATCCCCACAACCGATTTTGACTCGTTTCCAAACTCCTTTCCGGCAGTTCAATTCGAGTTTCCGGCGAATATTCTGCTGCCAACCCCTGACTTTCGTCGCCTATAAAAATTGGTACAACTAAATTAGCCCTTACCTGCAAACTAGCAAGTAAATCTCGGTGTTCCTCGCTCAAATTGGCCGTATAAATATCTGCCATTGCTTGAATTGTTCCTGCCCTGTACAGCCATACATAACTTTCCCCAAAGGATGTTCTTTGAACTTTTCTGCCCAGCAGGGGCATCCAATCATCCCCTACAGATTCCACAACAACAAGCGCTGTTTCCTCGGACTCAAAACGATAAATTACCGTGCGGTCAGTTGCCAGCAACTGCCGCACTTCTTGTACAGCAGTGCTCAGAGTTTGAGTGAGGTTGAGAGACTGCCGGACTCGCTGGGCGATCGCCGAAACCAGCCGTTCCCGTTCTGCTTGTTCCCGCAGCATTCTCTCAGCTTGCTTGCGTTCGGTGACATCGCGAATTACCGCAGCAAAGCACAGCGGTTCGGTGGTTTGAGGGTGCTTGACCAGAAAAGAATTCATCACAACATCAATGGGTTGTCCGTTGCCCAAGTGCTGCATTTGACCTTCTCCTTGCCACTGGCCATGACTGATAATTGTTGGTAAAATCTCTTGACTAAATTTCTGCTGAAAATAGGGTCCAATATAATCCCATATCTCCGTATAAAGCACTGCCGAAAGATTCTCTACACCCACCAGTTTTCGTCCGGCTTCGTTGACAAACAGCGTTTTGCCTTTCAGGGTAGCCATACCGATAAAATCGCTGCTGTTTTCAATCAGCGACACAAATTTTTGCCGTTCTTCTTCTCCTTTTTTGCGTTCGGTAATGTCGCGCTTGACGCAGACATGACAAATTACATCGTCGGCGTTGTTAATCACAGAGTATGCCGCAACGTCGATCGCCAGCGTCTGGCCTTTTTTAGTGCAGTTAGTAATTTCGCCCCGAAAACTTCCTGTTGTCGCTAAACTTTGGGCAATTGCCGAAAAGCGCTCCCCCGCAACCAGGGGCGAAGCTTCTGCTTCTAATTCCGCGTCTGTGTATCCTAGAAGCGTTTGGTGAGCGAGATTTTGTTCGAGGAAAAACCCGTCAGCATCAATAATGACGATCGCATCATTGGAGTTTAAAAATATTTCTCGGTAAAGTTTTAGTTTTTCCTCAGCTCGCTTGCGTTCGGTGATGTCTCTTTTGACACTTACATAACAAACGACATCCCCAGCATCATTTAAAACCGCAAAAGCCGAAACCTCCACCTCAACTGTTCCTTCTTGCACAGCCTTAATACAGGTCATTTCGCCTCGGTAACTCCCTGTTTCTGCCAAGCTTTGCAGCACAGACGTAAATGCCTGTTCTCCCATGTGAGTTGCAGGCGTTTTTCCCCACAATTTAGACGAACTGTAGCCCAGCAAAGCCGTGTGAGCTTGATTTGTTTCTAAATAATAGCCTTGGGGGTCTAAGATCGCGATCGCATCGTTGGATTTCAAAAAGATTTGTTGATAAAGCTGCAGCTTCCGTTCAGCTTGTTTCCGGGCGCTAATATCCGTGAACAAGCCATAGTAAACTATCTCCCCCGATGTTTGAAATTCTGGCTGGGAAGCTCCTTGCACCCATTTAAGTTTTCCTGACGGAGTGACAATTTTTCCTTCCCACCGCCAAGGCTGCAAATTTTCAGCAGAAAGCGTCACCGAGTTGAGAAAATCATCTCGATCTTCGGGATGAATCATGTCAACAATTACATTAAAATTCTGCTGAGCCACCTCTGGTTCTATTTCATACAATTCTCGGCAGCCCGCGCTCACAAACGAGAAAGCCATTGAGCCGTCTGGATGCAAGTCAATTTGATATACGGTACCGGGTACGCTAGCAGTAATTTTTTGCAGTTTGGCTTGGCTTTGATTCCTGGCTTCATCTGTGGCCTGCAATTGACCAATCTCTCTAGAAAAACCCAAAACTCCAAATATATTACCCTCTGCATCGGACAGTGGCAATTTTTGCGTGTCAAAGATGTGCTGTTTGCCACCTTCAAAGAGGAGCGCCTGGTAGGGATTGCGAACCCTCTCCCCAGCCAGCACAGCTCGATCTTCCTCGCGGATGCCCCTAATTTGGCTGTTGCGATCGCCAAATACTAATTCGGCTGAAAACCCTAATTCAATATCATCTTTGCCGATAATTTCCTCAACATTTTTCCCCACATATTCAGCAAAACTTTGATTTACAAAAATGTATCTAAAGTTTCTATCTTTCGCAAAAACTCTGTCCGGGGCAGCGTCCATTACAGCCCGCAACAATAGTTCTTGACTTTCCGAATCCAGAGCAAAATTATTTTGAAATTTATCCTTGACACTGCTCGTTTTACGTGCTATGGTTATTAGCTGTTTTGCACAAATTTGAGCTACAGTGTGGAGCAAACAAAGGTGTTCCAAATTAAAAGCAGTTGCCTGCTCTGCACCAATGAAAAATACTCCCAACAATTCTTCACTTTCATCCGAGTTGGCTGGTGCCATCAAGACCGACTGAAACTGAGCAATTGGTGGCGGAGCGATGTTGTCCGCCCAGTCCCGATTGCCGGCGAGCCATTCAGCGCGAGCAGCTTGCAAGCGCCCTTCCATTTCGGCTTGGGTGCTAGCACTTAACGGCTGTAATTGTTCCAGGTATATTTTATCGTCCGGTAGCGTCAAAATGGCGATCGCCTGTGTGGGAATGAGGCGATCGAGATGTGCCAGACACGCAGACCAAATTTCATCAGCAGTCCAAGCGGCTTGAACTTTTGCAGTAAGTTCGTTGAGAACTTGCAGTTCCAAGGTACGCTGGCGGACTTTTGCTTTGAGGCTGGCGGCTAGGATTTGCATAGTGCTCACCAAACTGGTTTGCTTATATTATAATTATTGATTTTTAAACTTTTTCAAAGAATCATCTTAAAATACATCCGCCGAAAAGACAACTTTTTTATATTGAAATTACCTTCAACCGATAAAAAACAAGCGTGCGATCGGGAGCAAATCGGTACCGCCAAGCACCTGCTTTGCTCCCATAGCGAGATTAAACGGCGAAATTATCCCATTAAAATCACGTTATCGATGACGTGGATGACGCCGTTGTCTGCTTCGATATCCGCAGCGACAACTGTAGCATTTTTCACCTCAAAACCGTCAGAACAATCAATTTTAATCGGCGAACCTTCCAAGGAAGTAACAAAACCAAGTTTTGCCAAATCAGCCTTCATAAACTTCCCCGATACGACGTGAAACATCAAAATCCTGGTTAGTTGGGGAACGTTCTGCACTAGGGTTGTGATAGTTCCCGGTGGCAATTTCGCAAAAGCATCGTCATTGGGTGCAAAGACAGTAAAAGGGCCTGGACTTTTGAGCGCATCTACTAAATTAGCTACTTGCACGGCTGTTACGAGGGTTTGGAACGAACCCGCACCTACGGCAATATCAACAATATCAGGCATTGTGTTTTACCTCATCTGGGAAAAAAGTTCTATTAAGTATCCTAAACTGAGGCGGGCAACAATACCTACTGTCTTTTTTGAAAAATTGGTAATTCTTTTGTAGTGAGGATTTCCATCCTCAGATTTTGATGAGGATGGAAGTCCTCACTACAAACCTAATAATATAGGACTTACATATGGGGGCCCAGAAACCTGGTTTTTTACGAACATACTTCCTTAAAACCCGCAGATTAGGTAAATAACCCAGTTTCGAGGAGTCGGAGTGCCTAAGTCCTGTAATAGTTATTTTACCAGATATAATAATATTACTAACCGCTTGACCATTTAACGGCGCGGTGCTTTTCAATTGCTACAAGACTGCTGGCGATTGTGATACCAAAACCTCTGTTTCTAAATCTGCTACTTCAGCATTTAGGTTTTCTCCCTTGTGAATGCTAAAACTGCCGTACAAAATTGAAATTTCAAAAATATCTGTATGAATTAAAGCTGCTTTCCGGTGCGCGTCCTCACCCAAATGAAAACCAATCAAATCAGCTAATGGTTCTTTTGCTTCCTCTTCATCATGCACCTCCCACATAATTTCTCGGCAGTCTTGAAAAACTAAAGAGTAAGGCAATTGATCGCCTGTAGGATCGTAGATACATTCCAGTAATACTTCATTCCCCCACAAAGACACATTGACATTTTTCACGAGGGATGTAAGTCCACCTAAATTAAGCAAGTTGTAGTCATCAGGCATATTAATTACTCACTTTTTCTCCAGTAATGTGGTTATCAGGAATCTGATTGCCCAATTCATCGCGTGTTTGGAGTACGCTACCATCTTTGCCAAGACGCAAACCCCAGTTTATTCTTCTACCATCTGAGCCATATCGCGGTGCTGGCAGGCGAACAACTTCACTATTAGTGCGGATTATGACTTTTGACCTGTCAGAAAATTTGTATTCAACATAATTTCCTAAAGAACTTTTTACCTTAGCACCTAGTCCGCGCAAAAAATCATCGACTTCTTGGCGAGTCATCCCGGTTAAGTCTCCAAACTCAGATGCAATTCCATTTCCTCCCACTCCCTGACTCGGCACGCAAGTCTCCTCACCAACCATTGCTTATTGGAGTTTAGCACGGTTGAAGAATCGGAACAAGGAAGTTCGGCAACGGATTCGCTTTCTTCGGATGTAACGGATGGATGGAAAATGGAAGATGGAAGATGGAAAATGGAAGATGGAAGATGGAAAATGGAAGATGGAAGATGGAAAATGGAAGATGGAAGATGGAAGATGGAAGATGGAAGATGGAAGGAGCAAGATGGAAGATGGAAGATGGAAGGAGCATTCCTCAAACTCGCAATGCCCAATGCTTTGCGACCCAATTATCAATTCCCAATGATTAATAATCAATTTCCAAAACAAATAGGGGGTGCCTTGCGCCCCCCCTACTAATTAACTAACTAAAGTAGCAAAGAATTATTGACCACCGATTTGTACTTTCACCACGCGGTTCTTTTCCGCTTCCGCTTTGGGCAAATTCAGGTGCAAAACTCCATTTTTGTACTCAGCTTCTACGCTGTCATTTTGAACCCGTGCGGGTAGGGGAATCACCCGGCGGAACGAACCGTAGCGGAACTCAGAGCGAGTCATGCCTTTATCTTCACTCTTTGTTTCCTGACGGCGTTCGCCACTTATAGCAACAGCTTCTGCGGTTACTTGTACGTCCAAATCCTTAGCTTCCATGCCTGGAACTTCTAATTTAAGGTGGATGGCTTCGGGAGTTTCATCGAGTTCGGCGGGGGGTAGAAAAGCAGAACCGTTAGATGCGCGATCGGTTGCCGGAGTCAAGCTATCAAACAACCGATTCATTTCTCGCTGCAAGGAGTCCATTTCCCGCAAAGGTTCCCAACGAATAAGTGCCATAACTGATACCTCGAATTTCTTAACTTTTTAGAAGTTGAGAAACACTTGACTCAACTTGTATTTAATATATTCCAGCTCCCGAAACAGGGGGATTCGGTTTTCCGCAAAAAGGCCGATCGCATTTCCGAACATTCGCGATCGATATTGTAAAATCATCAAAAGGGGCGGGTATCCGATCCAACCCGAACCCAGCAATTTTAGATTTTAGATTCGATCGAGGAATTCCTATCTAAAATCTAAAATCGAAGGTTCGATTAACTCCACCGCGAATGCTGATAAGAAGCGTAGGTATCAAACAAAGCACCCACCAAACCAAAAGTTAGACCGATAACGAAAAAACCCTGGAGGGGACAGCCGCTGCCGAAAGTAGCTAAGAACTGCAAAATCAGCTCTTCTCCAGAACGACCAACTCCTTGGAGAGCAGGCACGAAGCCAATCAGCGAAAAGCTAGTCAATCCCGCGCCGATTAACAATAAGGGGGCGACAAAGCTCAACAGGCTGGTCAGGAGTACAGAGCGAAGAAAATTGGGAAAAATGCTCATAAGAGTCAGTAAATTCAGCTAAACTGCCGAAAGGTACAAGCAAACAAAACTTGTCCTTTTCTACGATAGGCAGCGATCGCCCTCAGTGGCCGGTTCTGTCAGAAATCTTAAATGTTATAGAAAAAACTTGTTTAAGATTTGTAGATAGATTTCATTTTTGGCAGTTGTTCTATACTCGAAATCCCCTTGAGCACCACTACATCTTCCAGCCTCAGTTTGTGGAGTCAGCGGTTGCTGGCAGCAACTTTATTGGGCGGCCAAGTCATGCTGCACTTGCTGAAGGGCAGAATTCACCGCCGCAACACCCTCGACCAAATGGCAGCAGTCGGTCCGGAATCTCTGCTGATTGCTTTGCTGACTGCGGGTTTTGTCGGCATGGTATTTACTATTCAGGTAGCGAGGGAGTTTATTAACCTCGGTGCCGGCAATGTCGTCGGTGGCGTTTTGGCTTTGTCTTTGACGCGCGAGCTCGGCCCCGTCTTAACAGCCGTAATCGTGACCGGACGGGTAGGTTCGGCTTTTGCAGCGGAAATCGGCACGATGCAGGTAACAGAGCAGATAGATGCCCTCCTGATGCTCAGAACAGACCCGATCGACTATTTAGTAATTCCCCGCGTCCTTGCTTGCTGCTTGATGCTGCCAATTTTAACCATCATGTGTCTCGTCACGGGCATCGCGGGCGGGCTGCTGATTGCTACGACGATGTACGGCATCTCTCAAAACGTGTTTTTAGAATCAGTCCGCAATTTCCTGAGTCTGTGGGATATTTGCAGCGCGGCAATTAAGGCTTTTGTGTTCGGTGGTTTGATTGCTGTAATTGGCACTAGCTGGGGTTTGACCACCACCGGCGGGGCAAAAGGCGTCGGTCAATCGACTACTACGGCGGTGGTGACGGCTTTGCTGGCTATTTTTATTTTTAACTTTTTGATGACTTGGCTGATGTTTCAGGGGACGGGCTCTAGCGTACTCAAAGGCTTGTAAGCTAGGAAACAGATAAAATATGAATAATTGGCAACATTCGTTTACTACCCTTGATTTAAACCCGTGACTACAACTGCCTCTTCGACTGCGCCGACAAGTACGATCGAACTCGCCCCGAGTTATGCGATTCCCCTAGTCCTGGTACTGGCTGCCCTACCGCTGCTGTTCGTGCAGAAGTGGGCGAGTTTGCCACTGGCGCTGTTCGGCTTGTTTCTGATGTACCAAGCAGCCACCATCCGGCTGCAATTTACCCCAACAGATTTGGACATTTATCGATCGTCCAACTTAATCCGGCGCTTTCCTTACCGAGAATGGCAAAATTGGCGGATATTTTGGCCTGCGGTGCCGATTTTGTTCTATTTCAAAGAAATTAACAGCATTCACTTTCTGCCGGTTCTGTTCGATCGTAAAATGCTACAGACCTGCTTAGAACAGCGCTGTCCCCGTCAAGACTAAAAAAGTTGTTAATTTTTAATTTTTAACTTTTCCGTGCCCCACGCCGAACAAAATTTCCCATGAATTCAGACGAATCTACAACCCAAGAACCACAACCACAACCAGCCGCCCCAAGCGGTGACGGCGAAGCCGATTTACCCGTGAATGAGACGGAGTACCAACTTCTATCTCAAACAGAGGATTTGTGGCTCGACGAAAATGAAATGCCAGCCCAACTCCCGCCAGAAACAGACCCGCCGCTGGACGAGGAAGATGCCGAAATCGCCCAATTCGTGGACGAAGCAGGCGCACTCGCCCAAATTGGGCCCAACACCGACGATTCCGAATCAGAAAGTCCGATCGCTCAAATCGATCCTCCCACAGACTCCCAGCCAACAGCAACCCCAGAAACGGTAACGCACATCCCAGAAAATGTTACCGAACAGTTGGCCCTGAGAGTCAAAGAATTGCAGCAGCAAGAACAAGCTTTGACTGAAAAAATTGCCGCCTTGGAAGCCGACAAAGCCAATGCTATAGAAGCGTTGGGCCAGGCTCAAGCATCGATCGGGCGTTTGGTACAAGACGGCTTGATTCAATTAGATCAGCGCAAACAAGCGCTACAAATCGAAGTAGAAAAACTCGAACGTCGGCGCGATCGAATTCAGAAGGAAATGCGAACCACTTTTGCCGGCGTTTCCCAAGATTTAGCAATTCGAGTCCAGGGTTTCAAAGACTATCTAGTAGGCAGTTTGCAGGATTTGGCCGCTACCGCCGAACTCTTAGATTTGACCCCACCGGTGCAAGAGACACCACAGCGAACTGCTGCTGAGGAGTCTCAATCCTCAGCACCGGTAAATCCCAAATTTGCCGAACAGGGATTTCAAGAACAAGCCAAACAAATTCGCCGCACCCTCGATCAATATCGCACTGTCCCCGACTACTACGGCCCGCCTTGGCAACTCCGCCGCACTTTTGAACCCATCCACGCGGAACGAGTTTCTAACTGGTTTTTCACCCAAGGAGGAAGGGGTGCTTTGCGGACTATGGGTTCGCGCTTGCAAAATATCTTGATTACTTCGACTATTATTTCTGTACTCAGAAGCGTCTACGGCGGGCGGGTGCGGACTTTGGTGCTCGCCAACAGTCCCGAACGTTTGGGAGAGTGGCGCCGGGGTTTGCAGGACTGTTTGGGCATTACTCGCAGCGATTTTGGCCCGGAAAGGGGGATTATTATGTTTGAGTCTGCGGAAGCTTTGGCTCAAAAAGCCGATCGACTGGTGAAAGATGGCAAATTGCCCCTAATTGTCATTGATGAAACTGAGGATTTAATTAGTTTGTCAATCCTGCAATTTCCGTTATGGTTGGCCTTTGCTGCCGATCCGCAAACTTTGACGACTGCTAAGGATTTTTGATGAGGTAATTGGTAATTGGTAATTGGTAATTGGTAATTGCTAGTTAGTAATTGCTAATTGCTAATTATGCTAGGGAAAGGTTGCAAATTTTAAAAGTACACGAAATCTCAAATTAAAAAATGGCTAGCTGGATAATTTTAAATGGCGCATTGCTAATAGCAGCTTATCTGCTGGGTTCGATTCCGACTGGGTACGCCTTGGGGAAATGGATGCTAGGAATTGATATTCGAGAGGTTGGTTCGGGTTCGACTGGTGCGACTAACGTACTGAGGACTTTGGGGAAGTGGCCGGGGTTGGGGGTTTTGTTGGTGGATGTGTTGAAGGGGGTAAGTGCGATCGTCCTAATCCGCTACATTTACTCTCTCACTTTTACCAGCCAGCTAGCAACCGCAGCAGGTTTAGAAAATACTGCAACTCTCCTCCCTTGGATGGCAACTTTGGCGGGTTTCTCTGCTGTTTTGGGCCACAGCAAATCAATCTGGCTGGGGTTTACGGGGGGTAAATCTGTGGCTACGAGTTTGGGAGTTTTGCTGGGTTTGTACTGGCCCGTTGGTTTGGGAACTTTCGGAATTTTCGGGATAGTATTTGCGGTTTCGCGAATTGTTTCTTTAAGTTCGATTATCGGGGCCATTAGCGTTGCTGGATTGATGTTTGCTTTACATCAGCCGCTGGCTTATGTATTGTTTGGAATTGCGGGCGGTGTGTTTGTAATTGTGCGACACCGCAGCAATATTCAGCGGCTTTTGAATGGTACGGAACCAAGGATTGGGCAGAAATTGGAAACAGCAGCTAGCGATTGATATTACCCACAGTCAATCGATTTTAGATTTTAGATTTTAGATTTTAGATTTTAGATTGAAACATTGACCCCACGGATAAATTCGGGGGGCAAGTTTCTCGGGTACAGGTTTTTTATTTCTGGGTCCTGAGTCTGCTTTCGGAATTAATCCGGGGGCTTGTATCCTGGATGCTTTCAGTCAGGACACGGCACTACAATTAATCGGGTGATGGTTACATCCAAGCCAGGAAGATTGATTATTTTGCGGTAGGGAAACGGCAATGCCGTGTCCTCCGTTGCTGAATTAGTCCTAGATACAGAAACCAGGTTTTTTACGGAAATAGTGCATTTTAGCCTTTAACACTGATGAAAAACCCGGTTTTTTTGGTATTGATGCGTAATATTATGTCCGATAAATCGCCCATAATACAATTGCCGGGGCCCGTTTGTGAGATTGTCCGTTTTTGGCAAATATTATTGGTGAACCCGCCCCTACAGGAATCAGGGTAATCGACCGGACATGATATAAATCCTGTGAAGGTAAAATGCGATCGCCTTTTTAAAATCCAGACAACTTCGGCGAAGTCGGGGATTTGGGTATAGCGCTTAATAAAATCCCTAAAATTTTTCCGACATCCCTCAGATAATACTCGATCGCATCAATAGAAACAATATTGCCCTCTAACTTCAAAAATCTCCACACAGTACCCGATGTCACGGCTCCATAAATGATGGGAATCTGATTTCCTTCTTCCTCATTAAATAACTGAGCTGCTAACATCTCCGCTGCACACTGCCCGAAACCAGCCTTAATATCTTCTTTTTTAGCTTCAACAAGGGTAATAATACGGAATCCGGTTGATAAAGGTCTACAACAAATCATCAATAAGTCAACCAATGATAATTGGTCAAAGCCTTAATT